>CAZPZA010000092.1:0-3737 GCA_964590985.1 uncultured Gammaproteobacteria bacterium | reverse complement strand
TCGGTTGCAAGAATAATACTGTCTGAATCCTTTGCTGCTTTTTTAAGTTGTGCAATAATTTTCTTTTTATCACTAATTATTTCGTACTGTGGTTTAAATCCATTCTCAATATCTACCCCAAGCCTGCTTTTGGGCAAATCCATAACATGGCCCATTGAGAATTTAATCTCATAGTCCTTCTCCAAGAAACGAGAAATAGTTCGCGCTTTAGTTGGTGATTCAACAATTACAAGATTCATAGAAAAATTCGAATACCAAAATTCTATGTCCAAATAAATGTTCAGTAACGGTCCACATTATTGTCTTCCCATTATACCGAGGGTGTCAAGAGGTAATCGAAAACAATCCAGCTTCTAAACCTTTCACCATTCCCTTTATTTCCATCAACGACAATATACTTCCAATCCTTGCTGAATCAAGCCCTGTTCTCCTTGCCAATTCATCAAAATGCAACGGCTCATTTTGCAAAAGCTTTAAAATTTTAAGCTCCTCCTCCGTCGCGTCCTTAACTTGTAAATTTTGAACTTTAATTTTTAACTTTTCACTTTTAACTTTTAACTCACGCAAAATATCTTCTCCTTTTGTTACCAATTTAGCACCTTTACTTAGAAGCTTAAAGGACCCTTTGGAATTACCTGAAGTGATAGGCCCTGGCACAGCAAAAACTCTTCTCCCAAGCTTTAAGCAATAATCTGCGGTGATAAGCGCTCCGCTATCTTCTGCTCCTTCTGTGACCAAAACAGCCATTGACAATCCAGCAATAATGCGATTTCGTGATGGAAATGATCCCTTTGTAGGAAGCTGACCAAGTGGGTATTCCGATATCACACACCCATTCCCATTAATTATACTATTATATAAGCCTTGATTCTCCTTTGGAAAACAACAATCAACCCCGCAGCCCAAAACAGCCATGGTCTTGCCATTATTTTCTATTGCGGTCTTATGGGAAATTGCATCAATGCCAATCGCAAGTCCTGATACAATTACAAAACCATTAGCTACTAATTGCTCTGTTAATATCTTGGTAACTTCCCGGCCATATTGGCTAGTTTTGCGCGTCCCAACAACAGCAATATACCTCCTACCGTTGTCATTCTGAACCCTGTCCTGAACTTGTTTCATGGATTGATTCAGAATCTTCATGTCTCCCTTAACATATAACAAAAACGGCGGATTTTTTATTTGGGATAACAATTCAGGGTATTCTTTGTCAGTTAAAATTAAAAAGGAGACTCCTTCGCGAAGGAGTCTCCTTGCATAATCTTGAATCGAAAATTCTAAACGGAACCTATCAAACTTTTCCGCCAGCTTCTCCCCCAATGCTTTTGTTAAGTCAGATTTTGGAGCTCCCCATGCATCTTTTGCGCTGCCAAACCTTAAAAGAAGCTTTTTAAATCTTATCGGCCCAATCCCCGAAAACACCGAAAACGAAAGCCAATAATTTCTCTCATCTAGCATAAAATTTTATCTCTTTTTCTAGGAATTCTATGATCCTCATTCTACCGCAATTTCTCTTATATACGAGTTTGGCACTTTCTTGTCATTGCGATCCGTCAGCTGACGGAAAAGCAATCTCATTACAAAATAAGGCTAACTGCGTAAGTCGTATATATTTATATTACTTCTTCTCAAAATACGCCTCCAAAATCTTCTTCGCAATCGGGGCTGCGATATTGGAGCCCTCCCCGCTACTCTCTGCCAAAACTGTTACGACAATTTCTGGATCAAACGCTCCTGCAAAAAGAGTAATCCACGCATGGGGCAAGACATCTTCTCCTCCCTGCTCTGCAGTTCCAGTTTTACAGGCAACCACTACTTCTCTTTGATCCTTTAATTGAGCTGAGGCTGATCCTTCGCTCACCTTTAAAAAATTTCTCCCGTCAACTTTTAACTTTGAACTTTTAACTTTGAACTTAAACAGCGGCCACGCCACCCCACCAGGCTGGCAACTCTCAATCATACCTTTTCTTATCAAAGAAATCGTCTTCTCTGATAAGAATTTTGAATTTCGATCATTCGTATTTTGAATTTGTTTGGACGTCTGACGTCCTTTCGGATTTCGGATTTCGGATTTCGGATTTTTTAGAAGGTGTGGTTGATAAAGCATTCCTTCATTCGCAATAGCCTGTGTCCAAGCATTCACCTGTAAAGGAGTAACTAATAAGTATCCTTGTCCAATGCCATAATGGTACGTATCTCCTAAATACCACTGTTCTCCAATCACCTCTTTCTTCCACGAAGTAGTAGGCAGAGTTCCTTCTTGCTCGCCTATTAAATCTATCCCGAGCTTCCTCCCAACACCAAACTTTTCTGCCATTTTCGAAATATTGTCGACACCGATCTTCTCGGCAAGTTTATAGAAAAAAATATCGTTTGATCGCTTTATTCCCTCAACCACATTAACCAGACCATCTGTCTTTCCATACTTTGTAAAATACCAATTTGCAAAAGAAAATTCTTTAATTCTCAAAACTCCAGTATCTTCAACTATAAAATCCTCGTCAATAATATTATTTTCAATTCCAGCGGCAGCAACCACCAGTTTAAACGTAGAACCCGGCGCATAAACACCCGCTATAGCCCTATTTAAAAGGGGATGATTTGCCTCGTCCAACAAAATATTCTCTAAAGAAGAATAGGTAGAGTCAACTGGAAGTTTATAATTTTTCCCCATAGTAAATAGGTTTGGATCAAAAGAAGGCTTTGAAACAAGAGCCAATATCTCCCCATTTAAGGCAGAAACAATTACAGCCCCTTTTTCTACATCTTTCATTGCAGAATATGCAGCTTTTTGAAGCTCTATATCTATAGTCAAAAAAATATTCTGTCCCGGGGCTGCATCTGTCTGACCAAGCTTTCTTATACTCTTGCCAACGCTATCTACCTCAACCAGCATTTTCCCGCTTCTTCCTTTTAGTCTTTTCTCGTATCTTTGCTCTATTCCCAATTTCCCAACCAAATCTCCACCTTTATAATTAATAAACTCCGATCCTTTAAGCTCCTCTTCTGAAATCTGGCCTATATATCCTACTACGTGCGAAAGAACATCTTTATAAGGGTACAAACGTTGAGAATCTGTCTCTATATTTTTTTCACCTTTGGCAATTAACTCCAAAGCCTCTTCATTGTCCAAAACCCTTGTTTTGCCATCAACAGTAACTCTATATCCAGACGTATTAAAAACTAGAGGAACGTTGTTTCTATCCATTATTATGCCTCGCGGAGCATGAATATTAACTGTTTTTATCCTATTGCCATCTGCCAAATATCTATAATAAACACCTTTTATAACCTGAAGATAAAATAATCTGCCAAAAAGAATGAATACTCCAGCAAGCAAAAACACAAGAAGCCATGTGCCTCGAACAGGATAATCTTTCCCAAAGAAATCGCTGTGATTATAACGTTTAAGCTTTTCTTTGTATATGTGGTCTCCAAAAGCAACACCGGGCTTCATGAATTTATATCAAATATTAAACGGCAAATATTTAATATACCCGCTTCGCGAGGCGAGCATATAAAAAATCAAACCAAGTCAGACTTGGTCAAATATATTTTATATTTGATATGTATTTTTGATATTTAATTTTTGATTTTTGATATTGTTTAAGAGTTTGAATAATATAGCTGCTATTAGAGCGCCCATTACCGCTTGTTCTAAAACGTAACTATAATTAAGCAAAAGTAAATACCAAATCCCTCCCAAAAAAGCTGCAAAAAACACAAAAGGATAG
>CAZPZA010000091.1:1277-3754 GCA_964590985.1 uncultured Gammaproteobacteria bacterium | reverse complement strand
CGGCGCTGCGGTTTCGGCGCCAAAGATTGCAACTGTTGGTTTGTTAAGAATAACAAGCATTGCAAATCTTGGATCATCGGCTGGCGCAAAGCCAATAAAAGAAGTTATTGTTTTATTGGGATCGTAATGTCCCTTAACAGGAATAGAGGCAGTGCCAGTTTTGCCTGCAATTCTATAGCCTTTAAGCCTTGCAAATTTTGCTTCTCCCTTATTAACTGCGGTAACCAAAATCTCTGTCATAACTTTGGCTGTTTTTTCTGAAATCGGAGTACCCAAAACTTTGGGTGCGATTTTTGATACTTCGCCTTTTGCAGACTCAACTTTTGCTACAATTTGTGGCTGCATCATTTTACCGTTATTGGCAATTGCAGAAAATGCAGTAAGAAGTTGAATTGGGGTTACAGATATTCCTTGTCCAAAACCAACCGTTGCTAGATCCACAGGATACCAAGCATTTTTTGATTTAAGATTCGGCGCAACTTCTCCTTGAGAATCAATATAGGTTAGATTTCCTAATCCAAATTTAGAAAGAGTAGAAATCATCCTATCCACTCCCAACTTTTGCGCAACATATACCATTCCAATATTATCCGAATGCACAATAACGTCCACCATATTGGAGCCTTTACGATATTCGTTGTTCCAAGTTCGAATCTCGTATTCTCCCATGGTAAGTGGTCTATCGCAAATTGGACATTTTGTATCCGGCTTCACTAGACCTTCTTCAAATGCTCCTGCCATTACAATTGGTTTAAGTGTTGAGCCAGGCTCGTAAGTATCTGATATAAAAGGATTTCTAAATAAATCTTCTGAATACTTGTAATACTTACTGGGGTCAAATGCAGGATAACTTGCCAATGCTATTACTTGTCCGGTCTTTGGATTTATAATTCCAATCATTCCAGACTCGGCATTATACGTTTCTACCCCTTCTTTTAATTTTTTTTCCACCAAAAACTGAATTGGTCGCTCAATGCTTAAAATTAGATTACTTCCATCAAGATGCGTACTATTTTTACTTGTCTTAGATATTATTGGCTTGCCCAAGGCATCTTGAATGCTAACAAAATAACCCTCTTTGCCCTTTAACAACCTATCGTAATATCCCTCTAATCCAAAATAGCCATTATCTTCACCCGCATCGTTTTTGCCAACAAATCCTAAAAGATGGGCAGACAAAGATGCTTCTGGGTAGAAACGTGTGTACTTTTCTTCAAAACCAATGCCGGAAAGCTTCAGCGAAGTTATAATTTTTTTTGTCTCAAAATCGGCATTGTGTTTTAGCGGCACCCAAAATCTATCAAGTGCAAGCTGTGCGCTAATAGATGCCTTATCAGCCTCTAAAATTGGAGCCAGTGTCTTTACGGTTTCTTTTTTATCTTTAATTTCTTTGGGATTTGCAAAAACTAAATAAGATACTTTGTTTGCGGCAATTGGATAACCGTCTATAGTTTTTATTTCTCCTCGTCTAGGGATTACTTTTAAGGCTGTTTCGTATTGAGACTGGGCAAGTACATAAAGATGCGAAGCCCTTACTACTTGCCAGTAAAAAAGTCTTACCGCAATAGCAACAAACACCAAAAAGAGAGCAAGAAAAATAAATCTATATCTTAATTCATCGCTTTGCAACATGTGGCAAAAATCTTGTCAAAACTTCTGTTTCAGCTATAACTAATTGAGATTTGCTTTCTTCAAATCCAAGCTCTCCTGCTTTTGACGCCACATTATGAAGCGACTTTTTGAAGTACAATTTTTCCATAAGAAGCAAATTTTCTGTTTTATAACGATCTATTTCGCTTTCTATCTTACTCGCTTCCACCCCAGATGTAGACAAAACATTAGAGAAAACCGCCTTTGCAATAGCCAAAGATACTGTTAAGATAACTAATATTGAAATAATAAATATTGGTTTTTTCATAAACTATTTTAATTTCTTTCAAAAACTCTCAACTTCGCACTTCTTGACCTTTTGTTTTTGCTTATCTCTTCTGTGCTTGGTCTTATTGGCTTTTTTGTAATAATCTTGCCCAAACTCCTCTTTTCAAAATCTATAAAATTATGTTTAACAATTCTATCTTCTAAAGAATGAAACGAAATCACTAATAATCTTCCTTGATTACCCAAAACCTCTAGAGCTTTAGGCAGTGCTTCTTTTAATGCATTAAGTTCGTCGTTAACCACTATTCTTAACGCTTGAAATACTTTGGCAAGAGCGTTAATCCTTGAAAATCTTTGAGGCCTAACCTCCTCCATGATTTTCCTCAAATCATCTGTGGTTTCAATCGGCTTTATGCTACGGGCCCTAACAATATGTTTAGAAAGGGCGAAAGCACTGCTTTCTTCACCCAATTTATGAAAAATCTCATAAAGCTCTCCTTTCGTTAAAATTTTTATTAAATCCAGGGCTCTTACTTGTAGGCTTTTATCCATTCGCATGTCTAAAGGCCCTGTTTTTTGAAAACTAAATCCTCTTTCGG
>CAZPZA010000091.1:0-1177 GCA_964590985.1 uncultured Gammaproteobacteria bacterium | reverse complement strand
CCAATCTTTGATTTTTGATTTTTGATTTTTGATTTTTTCTGTCAGGTAATCAATTGAATCTTGATCAACATCCATACCCAATACCATCCCACCCAACTTTAATATCTGTTTTGTGTGTCCTCCTCCACCAATTGTCGCATCTATATATTTTTTGCCCTTTTCGACTCTTAGATTGTCAATGACCTCTTTCAAAAGAACTGGTGTATGAAAGTTATTCATCGTACCGTTTCGTCGTATCTATACCGATCCCATATCGTTTTCCTATTTGCGATCCGGTAAAGTTCCTTTTTCTTCGCCCTCAATTAGTCTTTGCGAAATCTTGTCTATATTTTTTTCAAGGTTCTTGCTGTACTGTTGCCACACGTTTTTATCCCACATCTCAACATAACGAGACAAGCCTAGGAATATAACCTCGCTTTGAATTTTTGCAAACTCTCTAAGATAAGAAGGTATAATAAACCTTCCTTTATCATCAAGCTCGATAAATGTTGCCCCTCCAAGAAGATATCGTTGTGTTTCCCTGGCCGGTTTCTCGATAAAGGGTCTGCCTTCTGTTCCTTCAAGGAGAGCTTTCCAGCCTTCTTCCGATACAATAATAAGCGAGTTTTCATATCCCAAGGTTATTATTAATTTATTGCCTATGATTTCTCTTAATTTTTTTGGAAAAGCAATTCTATTTTTCTCTCCGACAATTCCCTGAAATTGTCCGAGCAACATTCCTGCCATACATTAAAGCCTAAATTGATTTATCCCACTAAGTCCCACTTTATCCCACTTATTATCATTTTGAATGATTCTTGACACAATGTCAATACACAAAAGCCCACCTTAGCGTCTGGTTAAACAAGTAAACCCAACATGTAGAAAATAGGGGCTAATCGAGGCTTTTTTCTACAGAATAAACCGCATTATCTTTTTTCACTACTTTGAGCAAAAGCGTAATATTTGTTACATCTTCGTCATAATGGCAAACATCCGAACAAGTGCCTAAAACAATTTCCTGCTTTATGGGTTTACCGGAAGATTTGTTTTCTATACGTCCTATAACTCCTCGTGGGATGTCTCCTTTTGCTATGTAAGAAAGCTCGTAATCCAAAGACAAAATATCATCGGTTTTTCCAATTTCCATAATAACTTTTGCGTTATTTATATTCTTTGTTAAAACAAGACCAATATC
>CAZPZA010000090.1:0-3784 GCA_964590985.1 uncultured Gammaproteobacteria bacterium | reverse complement strand
GAGAACTACCAGTTCCCAAAGTTTTTGCACCACCTAAATCTGCGCCAAATTCACGCTGCCTTGAAATAGCCATCTGAATAATAGATGCGGCTATTGGAACAAGAATTGCCATTATAATCCCAAGCGCGCCAGCATTTCTATTATCACTGTCTCTTGCAGAAAATGCTCCCCACAAGCTCATATTTGCCAAAAAAGAAATAGCGCTTGCCAAAACAGCAGCAATAGAAGCAATTAAAATATCTCTATTTTTTACATGAGAAAGTTCGTGCGCAAGTACACCTTTTAGTTCTTCTTTAGATAAAATCTCCATAGTTCCTTTAGTTACAGCCACAGATGCATGAGACGGATCTCGGCCTGTGGCAAAAGCATTGGCTTGAGAAGCAGGGATAATATAAAGCTTTGGCATTGGCATGTTCATTTTCTTGGCAAGGTCTTCTACTATCTCGTAAAACTCTGGCATTTGTTTTTTGCTTACTGGTTTTGCACCACTCATAGAAAGAGCGATCTTGTCGGAGTAAAAATAAGACACGCCATTCATAAGAAGTGCAAAAATTAAGGCAATATACATGCCCTCCGCTCCACCAAACAAGCGACCAAGAGTTATCAAAATAACGCTTAAAATTCCCAAAAGAAATGCAGTCTTAATATAATTATTCATACCTATTATATTTTAACAAATACTCTATAAAATACAAGAGCAACTAAGTTCTAGAAACGATCGCCCCCTACACCATACCGTAATTTAGCCTCTCAAAAAATTACGCGATCGCGTTAAAAAGTGAGAAGCTAAATTACGTTATTAAACTCTTCTATTTTATTAAAATTGACTAAACTCGTCTCTGTAAAATTCCATACTTCTTTGTATTGCTAAATTCCACCCATTTGGCATTAGGTTGTGATCGGAGCTAGGATAGAGAAAATATGAAACATCCTTTTTAAGCTGAACAAGTTTTTCCACCAACTCGTCCGACCATTTTTTTGGCACTGCATCATCTTCTTCTCCCTGATGAATTTGAAGTGGCGCATTTATCCAACTCAAAAAATTGGTGGGGGAATATAGCTCTACATCGTAGTCCTTTTCAAAATTAGCCAAAACACTCCTTAACTTCTTCCCATGATCATCAAACTCATCAGTGTAATATAAAATTGAGTATGGAAAAGGTTTAGACACAGGCGCCCATAAAACAGTTGGATAATCTTTGCCGGTAATTTCCAGAACCGACAAAGCAATTTGCCCGCCATTGCTATGCCCAAAGATGCCAACTTTTGATGTATCTGCTTTTAATGTCGCCGAATAGCTTGCTTGAAGTCCATTATTGAGATTCTTAAGAGATGACAAAAGGGTAAGAACTGTGGTATAAGTCTCAAATCTCTCCTCCAGGGCATTTTTTGATGGATTATCCGATTCTCCGAAACCCAAGAAATCTGGAGCAAGCGCAATAAAGCGATTTTGCGCAAATACCTCCCCTGCTCTTTTGGTCCCAACGCCTGTTTTATAATTTTCTATTGGAACAAAACCGCGAAGCATAACAATAACAGGATAAACCCCTGTGTTTTTGGGAATATTAAGTAAACCGCTTACTTTTTTATTCCCTACATCAAAATAGAAAATCTGGGAAATATATTGAGCATTTTCTTTTAGAACTCTCCCCAGCCTTATTGAACTCGCAGAAAACTCACTATTCTTTAAATTAGCAAAAGCATATTTGTCAAGTAGCTGCTCTTTAGAAAATAATTTCTCTTTTCTAAGGGGACTGATAATATTTTCTCTATTTATAAAGAAAATAAAGCCTGCCACTGCAATTATCAAAACCAAAACAACTATCTTTTTCATATCATCCAAAACGCAGAGGATATCTTAAAATCTAAAATGCTAATATTTATCTTCTTGCAGCCAATATAAAACCAATTATCGCAATAGCAATCCCAATCGAAGCTACACCAAATCCAATTACAATTGCTCTTAAAAAATTGTAAAGATCCGAATTCTTATTCATTTTTCTCTAATTCTTTCTTAAGAAGATCTAAGGTGTTTTTTTTGGCGTCTTTTACACTCATTCCCTGCGACATTGCAGCCACTTCAAATGTTTTGTCGGTAATAGATTTGCCGCTTTTGTCAAAACCAGCATGGCCTTGTCCCATTGGATCATCCGCCATCCCGCATCCGCAATTGTAACACATACTTTTCTCACCCCCTTTATCCCGCTTTTCATCAATACATCACTTTGTTTTATTTCTAGAAAAATACCACTTAGGCTCCTTACCCTTTAGCATCGGTATAACGCGCGGCCATTGTTTTATAAATACTGGAATCGAGCACAAAAGCGTAAGCCAAAAATATTCTGGGAACAAAAAATATCCAATAAAAGGCAGCGCCAGTGTGCCAAAAAATTGGCCCAAAAACAAATTGCCAGTAAGAACAACAGGAACAAGCATTGCCAATCCCCATGGAATAAAAAGGTTGGCAAGATTTACTCCAGCCAAAATTCCAAATAATGATGCTATTGCTTTGCCGCCGGCAAACTTCCCCTCTTTAAGTTTGAAATATATCGAATAACAATGACCCAATACTACTCCAAACCCGCCAAGTGTAATTGCCAAATTTAAATCATACGCAAAAGATGTAAATAATTGAGGAAGATAAATGCCTAAAAATCCCTTAAAAGCATCTACCAAAAACACTAAAAAGAATAAATAAAATTTTCCTGTAACTCTTGCTGTATTCATCGCCCCAACATTTCCAGTCTCCTCTCCCCTAACATCCTTCCCCGCAAACTTTTTAACTACAATATAGGCTGTAGGAAAAGACCCAATTATGTAGCTAATAATAAAAAATGCCAAAGGATACAAAAACCCCATACCTAAACATATTCTACCAAATCCTCTATAATCAAACCATGAGACTTTCGGCTTGGGTGTCTATTGGCGATCTTGTCCAACAGAAAAAAAACTTTTTTGAGAGATTTATTATAGGAAGATTTATCTACCAAAGCATTTTTAATAGAAAAAATCCAAGCCGAGTTTTACTAACTCTTAAAAAAGCAGGCGTTGATGGTATAGAGCTTCTTTTGTCTTCCAACGCTTCGGACAATGACTTAGAAAGAATAAATCAGATGATGCAAAAACTTAACATGCATATTTTTAGCATTCACCAGCCTCTTTCAACTCTTTTTAATATTAAAATTTCAAAAATAGAAAGTTTCTGCCAAATTGCAAAAAAACTATCCGCAGAAGTTTTGGTTTTACACACAAATGTCATTGGGGATCAAATCTTTAACGATAATTATGCGGGAAGTTTAAAAGCTTTAGAAACACAATACAATATAAAAATTGCCATAGAAAATATGCCTAAAAGCCCGCTGTCGATTTTTAAAACTTACTGCTGGAAAGAAAAAGAATTCTTAAGTCTTATTAAAAAAACTGGGTTTTACATAACATTTGATATTACTCATCTGGCACAAACTGGCAAAGATATAATTAGTTTTTACAAAAATAGTAAAGACCACATAATAAATATCCATCTAAGTGATTACAAAAAGCATTTTTTAAATACCCATTTGCTTCTGACAAATCATACTCACCTGCCTTTAGGCTATGGGAATCTGCCAATAAAAGAATTTTTACAAGTTTTAAAAAAGACTAATTACAATGGTTTAGTAACAATGGAGATCAACGGCAATCTCAAAGAGTTGTGCCAAAGCGCGAGGTTTATAAGGTCTCATCTTGCGTACGCAAGGTGAGACCTTGCAAGAGAAAGTTGCTAAAATTTAATCTTAGATTGATT
>CAZPZA010000089.1:0-3814 GCA_964590985.1 uncultured Gammaproteobacteria bacterium | reverse complement strand
CCCACGAAGCATCTGTAGTCTTTCTGCCTGGGATTTTTTAAGGAAATAATCTCCAATGGAAACAGTCAAACCTTGGGATAATTCATTTGAAACCTGACCATCTAAAGCATTAAGAGCCTCATCTGTAGTATTTGGTGGAGTATCTGGTGAACTCTCGTAAAATTTGATTCGCGTAATAGGTCTGTCTGTACGAAGCTTGCCACTTTCATCGTAAAAACTTTTTACTTCTTCTGGCAATGAGTCATTTATTTCTGTAGGCAAAGATTCCAATAAGCCTCTATCAACTTTAACATAAAGATTGTAATTAACACTATCTGGGAAAAATTCAAATCCAGTAGAGCAATATAGAGGAGAAATCCTATCAAACCCATTTGGAACTATCGGATTTATAATCGTCCCTTCCCACACCATTGTATTATCCTTCATTTCTTTTATTTCTCCCACACCTTCTCTATAAATACTTTCTGCCTCAAGCCTTAAGTCTGGTTGTGGAGCTTCAAAATATTTGTCAAGCGTAAGGTATGGATTGCCGCGTTCGGCTGATTTTACGCCTTCGTGAACAATAAATCTCAAAAGATCTCCTGTCTGAAATTGCGATGAACGAAGATAGAGGAGAGCTTTTTGAATAGAAATCGAACCTTCTTCGGTTTTTATTTGGGATAAATCTATTTTGTACGTCCAAGCAATCGCTCTTGCGATTGTTTCATCGGAAAGCATTTTTCGGGCAAGTTCTGGATCGTATTCCAAAGGATTTACCAAACGGGAAATATGCTCTCTAATTCTTTCTGCTCCTTCGATTTGACCATCAGGACGGATCGTAACATCTGCTAATCTTTCTCGAGTATATTCATCACCAAGTTTTTGAGAAAACCTAAGCTCTATAATTTTCTCGTACCCATTAACAACCTTTATCCATTCGCGAAGGTCTTTGGCTTTTTCTTTGTTTTCTTCTGGTATTATTACTTCTTGTTTTTCTTTGAGTTCTTTTTCAGCCGCCTCTTTTGCTACTTTTTTTGCATCGAGGTCGCCTTGGGCTGTTTGGACTTGCGCCTCGAGACTATTAATTAGATTGTTTTGATGATTTAGAGCGGCTTCTGCAAAAGCAAGTTCGCGAAGTAGTTGGCGAAGTTCAGACTGCTTTGCGCTTATATCTTTAGTAAGCTCTGTAAGTTGAGCGGCAATATTTTGGTTATGTTGCGATTGTTCTTGTGGAGACAGTTCTTGAGGGGGAGTTATAAGGCGATTATAAATGTCAATATAATTATCTTGAGCATCATTTATCTGTTGCCTTAAATCTGGCTCCGCCTTGTTGAAATATGCTTGCAATCCATCAAAAGCTAGTTGTTTTGTCGGTAGTTCTTGATTTGCTGTTTCTAGTCTTGTTTTAAGATCATTAAAGCTTTTTTGGGCATTTTCAAAGGCTGTTTTTGTCTCGGTTTCTGCTTGTCTGAGGGGCGCTATATCTTCTGGTTCTGGCGGCTGTTCAAGTTTTTTAGCCTGTTGTTCTATTAGGTCTGTATTGGCTTTTGGTTTTTCTTTGGACAAAAGTTCTTTTGCGGTTTGATCGGCAAAAGTTGTTAGCGCTCTTTGGTTGGCTTCATTAAAAGCATCAAGAGCAGTTACAGGATCCTCATTCCATAATTCAAGAAATGTTTTACCGTTATGACGCTTTGTAAGTATTCCTTCTGGTCCCATTAGTTGGTCAAACACCTCGTCTCGCAAAAAATTCCCAGTTTTGCCTTCAAGCATAAAAGGAGCAGTTGTTGAGAGTCTTTCATCTAAAAAAGTGTCGTTAGGGGATAGTCCCAAAAGAGACGATTCAACAGTATGTATTAGATTTGTTAGGGATTTAAGCTCGGTATCTATTCGCGCCTCACTCCAAGTTTCAAATCCCAATTTTCTTGTGTACTCACTGCTAAGACGTTGTTCTAATGCAGTAGTTTTTTGCGTAACTACTGGTTGTTGAATTTCCCTACTCCATGGACCCCAACCCTTTTTTTGCGACTCGTATCCAACTTCTGTAGCAGCTACTTTTCCAGATGCTAAAAATTTCTGAATAGCCTCGTCATACAATGCAAAATATGAAACTGCAGCGTCCTGGTTGGTTAAGTTGCCTGATTCAAGATTGGCTGTCACCCGGTCGCCAAGTCTTAAAAGAAGTCTGTCTATTTGCGAAAGAGGTCTTTCTTCTTTTTCTAAAAATCTGGCAATGCGGATCCTTTCTTCCAAACGGTCTCTAACATTTTTTCTTGTTTGCTCGTCTATGGCTAATTTTTCCTCTTTTTCTCCTCCTGCCCTAAATTCTGCTACAGAAGGCATTCGAGGTGTCTCCGGTGTCGTGGGAGACGGTGGGGTAGTCTCATTTACGCTTGGTGTTTCTTGGCGAACAACCATTGGCGCTTGTGGGTTTTCTGCAACTGCTGTTTCTGGCATATTTTTAGATTAGCAAACTTGCTTTTTATTTGCAAGGGCAGTATGCTTAAAATGACTAGCTCATGTTACCCAAAGGCATTTTATGAATTTTTCTATTCTCAAATTAAATGAGAAACAATTAGAGAAAATGTTAGATATTGCAGGAGTTTTAGGTCTAGTTTCTATTGCTTCGGTGGTATTGCCTTTTGTATTTGACAAATTTAATGCAATGGCAGTATTATTAGGATCGCTAGCTACCATTATACTTTGGCTTATTAGCATTTGGTTGCGGAGGTGATATATAAAATGAGTAATATTTTACTAGTTTATCTAATTTTGCTTATTATGGGGTTAATCCTTGTTTTAATTGCTCTTCCTACTATGCTGCGTAAGAAGAAATAACAAGAATCTTTATTTTTGTTTACAGCTATTTTAAATTATTATGGAGGGACAAGAAGATTTACCAAAAATGCCAGTATCATCCGAGAGAATGCCTATTGCCGCCAAGGAGGCAGGGATTAAATTGGGAAAAGCACAAGATCTAATTGGCACGCATTTAGACAGCGGTTTTTTTGGAAAAGAAGGAGACGAAAGATACAAGCAAGCAAAACTTGCCTCTTCTTATAAAGGTACAGGAGGAGATTCAACACAAGAAGAAAGCGATCAAATTTTCGCAATGAGGGACTCTGTAAGAGAGCTTGTAGAGCGGGACCCCCAAGCCAGAGAATTTGATACATTTTTTTCAGACAATCTAGTAGTTGATATACAAGAAGGAGACAAAAAAGTCCGCTATTCTATTCTGGAATTTGAAGAGAAGCTAAAAGTGATCGAGAGCGATTCTTCTTTGTCGGAAGAAAAGAAAAGAGAAAATTTAGAGCAGTTGAAACAAGAGGCAAGGTGCGGATTTTTGACAGAAAAAGAACAAGCGCAAGATACTCAAGAAAAACCCCAAGAGAAATCAGCAGAAGATATTATTTCCCAACAACTTTCATCGCTGGAAAAGCAGCTTGAAGCAATTAAAAAAGAAGGCAGAAGGACTACAGGAGAGCAACAGCAATTAATTGATCTTCTTCGTTTGGCAAAAGAGGCAAATGGGGAAGTTGGAGCACTTCTTAAAGAAAAGGCTTTGCAGTCCTTAAAAGCAAATGGGGCGCTGGGAATAGATAATACGATGCAAAGTTTGAGCCAACAGGTAGAGGTGGCAAAAAATAAGCTATATGAGCATTTGAAAAATCAAAATTGGTCAGAAGAAGAAATTAGCAAGTTTGGCAGTATAGTTGATAAGGGACAATTGGAAAAGATGGTAAGAGAAGGAAAATTTCCCAAGGTTGAAGGTTTGGACAAGCTATTGTTTGGCAGAGAGATGACAGAGGAACAGCTCAAAAAACTTTTGGATCCGGAA
>CAZPZA010000088.1:0-3828 GCA_964590985.1 uncultured Gammaproteobacteria bacterium | reverse complement strand
TAAGAGTTTGCAAAAAGTATAACGTAGAAGCAACCGTTCTTGGACACTTTGATGGCAGCAATTACCTAACAGTAAATTATGGCGATCAAAATGTTGCAAAACTAGATTACGACTTTTTAAAACACGGGTTGCCTCAACGAATAATGAAAGCCAATTGGGAAAAGCCCACATTTGATGAAAGAGTTCCTGAAATGCCAACTGATTGGACTCAAACCCTAAAGAAAGTTTTATCGCATGGAAACGTTTGTTCTAAAGAACCAATTCTTCGACTATACGATTACAGTGTTCAAGGAACGAATGCCTTGGCTCCGTTTACCGGGGAAAAATACGATGGGCCAAATGATGCAGTTGTTATAAATCCTATTTTAGATAAGCCATATGGCGTAGTTGTATCTCATGGTTTAAACCCAATTCTTAATAGAATTGATCCTTATTGGGGTAGTGTTTGGGCAGTCTCTGAAGCAATGGCAAATTATGTTGCGGTTGGCGGAAATCCAGAAGAAGCATTTTTGATAAACAATTATATTTGGCCATTTCCAGACGAAGATGCAATGGGATCTTTAGATAAATCTGTTGATGCAGTTGTTGATTGTATGGATGCTCTAAAACGACCAGTAATCTCTGGTAAGGACAGTCTATCATCAACCTATAGATCCGAAGACGGAGAGATAGTAATAAAAATTCCACCAGTTTTGTGTATTTCTGCTTTTGGAAAAATTCCAGATGTCGAGGAAACCATTACTTCGGATATTAAAAAGGTCGGATCTACGCTCTGTTTGGTAGGAAGTTTAGACAACAATATGGGTGGCTCGACTTATTACGATACCAATGGGTTAGTTGGTAATGAAGTTCCTAAAGTAAATCTTGAAATGTTGCCAAAAGTTCTAAAAGGCGTTCATCAGGCAATAAAAAGCGGTGAAGTTTTATCGTGCCATGATGTAAGTGAAGGTGGCGTTATCGGTGCTGTTTCGGAAATGTGTTTTGGCGGAGAAACAGGAGCAGATCTAGATCTTGACATTAAGGGTTTAAGACCTGATACGTTTTTATTTAATGAAACCGCTGGCTGTTTTGTTGTTGAGGTAGAAAACGAAGAAATAGCAAATAGATTATTTGAAAATCTCCCCCACATGATTTTGGGTAGGACAAAACAAGATAAAGTAATGCTAGTTAGCGTTGGTGGACACATGCTATTTGATGCGTCTTTGGATGAATTAAAGCAGGCCTGGAAAGAACCAGTAAAATCTATTTTTGGCTAATCTTATGGAGCGATTAAAACCTAATGTTTTAGTATTAAAAGCAGACGGGATAAACTGCGATTTGGAAACTTCTGAAGGATTTAGACTAGCAGGTGGCAATCCAGAAGTTGTAATGGTTGACCAGCTTAAAAATAGGGAAAGGAATCTTCGTGATTACCAAATTCTTGCAATTCCCGGAGGATTTTCTTATGGCGATGATATTGCTGCTGGTAAAATTCTAGCGTTAGAACTTAATGCTTACTTAGGAGATCAGATAAACGAATTTGTTCAAAGACAAAAAGGACTAGTATTAGGAATTTGCAATGGATTTCAAGTTTTAACGACAGCTGGTCTCTTGCCATTTGGAACTATTGGAGAAATGCAAGCAACCCTTGAAATGAATAACGTAAGGCCTTTTGATTGTCGTCCAATTAAACTAAGGGTTGAAGACGAAAATGCATGTCTGTTTTTAAAAGAAATGAATGGAACCATGGAATATAGGGTGGCACACGGTGAAGGAAGATTTTACGCGGCACCTGAGGCAATAGATAGAATCGAAGAACAGCAATTGGTTGTCTTTAGATATTGTGATGTTGATGGCAATCCTACACAAGAATATCCACTCAATCCAAATGGTTCGCTTAATGCAATTGCTGGTATTTGCGATCCATACGGAAGGATTTTGGGTCTTATGCCTCATCCAGAACGATCAATCAAAAAAACTCAATATGACAACTGGCGAAGAATGGAAAACTTCAAACCCGAAGGTTTGCAGATATTTGAAGGAATGGTTAAATACGCTTCGCAGATGTAATGTAGTTGCTTGCTTCTGCTATAATCTTCTTCATGAATCAGCAAAATATTAGAAACTTCGCAATAATTGCCCATGTGGATCATGGCAAGTCAACGCTTGCTGATAGGCTTTTGGAGATTACAAACACAGTGCCAAAGGAGAAAATGAGAGAACAGTTTTTAGACCAAAATCCTATCAGCCGAAAGCGCGGCATTACTATAAAACTTGCACCAGTGAGAATGGAATATGAATTTCAAATTTCAAATGTCAAATCTCAAATATCAAATGACGGTGATGAGGCTCATCCGAAAGAATTGGAAATTGGAAATTGGAAATTGGAAATTTCAAGTTCAAAATATATTTTGAACTTGATCGATACTCCCGGCCATGTTGATTTTTCATATGAAGTTTCAAGGACTCTGGCCGCTTGCGAGGGAGCAATTCTTTTGGTAGACGCAACACAAGGTATTCAAGCTCAAACTGTTGCCCACTACAAAGAAGCAGCAAAACAAAAACTTGTTATTATTCCAGTTATCAATAAAATTGATCTTGAAAGTGCTCAAACAGAGGCTGTTGCTAAAGATATGGTTGATTTTTTTGGATTTAAAAAAGAAGATATTTTGTATATTTCTGCCAAGACTGGAGAGAATGTTTCCCTGTTAATAGAAGAAATTATAAAAAGAATTCCTTCTCCTTCTGGGCAGAAAGAAAAACCTTTGAGGTGCCTAATCTTTGATGCTCTATATGATGAATTTCGAGGAGTTGTTGCTTATATTAGAGTTGTAGATGGAGAAGTTAAAAAAAATGAGAATGTTAAATTCTATCAAAATAATATTGTATCCGAGGTTGTTGACCTTGGATATTTTTCGCCATTTTTGGTTTCGGGAGAGAGTCTGACAGCAGGCGAGATAGGCTATATTATTACAGGAATTAAGGATATAAGACTTGCAAGAGTTGGAGACACCATAACAATATCAAAAATCAAAAATCAAAAATCAAAAATAACGCCTTTGCCTGGGTACAAGCTGCCAAAGCCGATGGTGTTTTTTGGAGCATATCCCAAAAACAGCAATGATTTTCCAACACTTAAGAAAGCGCTTGCCAAACTAACTTTAAATGACACGGCTCTAACTTTCCAAGAAGAATATTCATCATATTTTGGAAGCGGTTTTAGTATTGGATTTTTAGGACTTCTTCATGCAGAAATAGTAAAAGAAAGATTAAGACAAGAATTTGGTTTGGACGTTCTTCTTACCATGCCTCAAGTTTTATACGAAAAAAGATCGGATCCAACGACCGGCTCAGGACAAGGTATTTGGGAGCCATATATGAAGCTTTTTGTTTACACTCCTCAACAATATATAGGAAGCATTATGAATGTTTGCCAATCAAAAAAAGGTACGCTTTTGGACATATCTTATCATGGAAACTCTGTTGTTATAACGTTTGAACTTCCCTATAGCATGTTTATAAGAGGACTCTCTTCAGAATTAAAGTCAGTTTCTAATGGATTTGCAAGCATTGACTATGAGATTAGTAATTATAAAGAGGCAGATTTGACAAAACTTGAGGTAAGAGTAAATGATACGCCGATAGATATTTTGTCGGAATTGGTTTACAAAGACGAGGGAATAAGAGTTGCACGGGGAAAAACCCTGCGGCTTAAAAATTTCCTGCCAAGACAACAGTTTAGGCAAATTATTCAAGGAGTAATTGATAGGAAAATAGTATCAAAGGAGGAGATACCTCCTTTTAGAAAAGACGTTTTGCAAAAAATGTCAGGCGGAGACAGAAGAAGAA
>CAZPZA010000087.1:0-3857 GCA_964590985.1 uncultured Gammaproteobacteria bacterium | reverse complement strand
TGATAGAAACGCAAAAGAACAGAAACTAAAATTATTAATAAGAAAATAATGCTGGAAAAATTTCTTTTAGTAAATTCCTTCATAGACTATATGAAATACCGTAGTTCCATCCTTTCTGTAAATAGTTTTTTTAATTGGCGCTTTACTCTCGCATTCTCCTTTGTCAATGTAAATTATTTTATCTGCCTTAGGAAATCTATCATCTTTATCTCTTGAGGGACATGCCTGCGGAACAAAGAAAAATTTACCAAATCCCGTGTACTCTTTATCTTTTGGTGATCCTTCCGATTGATAAGTCATCGGATCGTAATTCATATAAAAAAGAACAAGCGGATATATGCCGCCTGCATCTTTTGTAACTATCACTTTATCAAAATCAGTATACGAACTTTTAACTGCTTTTACCATCTCTCCAAACCCCTCATTCCTATACCAATTTTTATGAATCGGCGCATGAATAAAGTATTGTTCTAAAAAATATAAAAAGTTATACAATAAGAAAATGCTAGTTAATAATATCGCTATAAGTTTGAGCCTCAAACGGATTTTATTTATAATATTTAAAAATCCATAGGCTGCAATAATTTCTATCATCGGAAACATCACAACAACTCTATTTATATTAGGAACATCATCTGTCGTAATAGCTGCAGTAACAGGAGCAATCAAAAGCCACATCAAGGGAATTTTGTAAATCTTGTTTTTATTCACTGCCAAAAGGATAGCGCCCCAAATTGCAAATGGAAGAATAACAAGGTATAAAAGTCCCATCCTCGGCACGTTATACCAAATTGGTAATCCTCCTTTTATGAATAAAAACCTTCCGGAAAAATATTCAAAATAATTCGAAACAAACGCAAAAGAGTAATTAACTACTTTGTTATGGAATGAACGAGTAACTAAGTTGTTTGTTTTAGCAACACCGTTCTCCCGTATTTGTTCTGCAATTACCAATTTCGTTTCCGGAAAATTAAAAATATTAACCTGGCTATATCGACCTGTTCCCCCTTTTACAAAAAAAACTAAAATGAAGACCAAAATTGACAAAAATAAAAATGAGCCAATCAAGGATATTTTATAACGATTGTTTTTATATTTTCGTAAGGTTGAAAAAATAAATAAAAGCAATGAGAAGAAAAGAAGAGGAACAAAGATGCGGGGCGTGTGATAAAAAAAGAAGCTGAAAGAGACTGAAAGAGTTCCTGAAAAAAGAAATGGCAATTTCTGACTTTGCAGACTATTTATTATTAGACTAAAACCTGAGAGAATAAAAAATAAAGCTACGATTGCCTCGGCACTAGCCCTTGATAAAACAAGATGCCAAGGGGCAATAGCAAGTAAAAAAGCGCTAATTAATCCCAAGCTTTTACTCTTAAAAATAGTTACTACAAGAAAAAAAATAGCAAAAACTGTTATTGAACCAAATAGGGCTCCAGGAAATCTAGTAGAAAACTCCGTTAAACCAAAAACCATTATTGGAATAATGGTTAAATAGTGATAGCCAGACGGCCTGTTATCGCCAAACATATCTATATAAAGAGGAAAAGAATTGCCATTGTCATCTTTGCCTGTCAAAAGCAAAGAGTCCCCATTGTACCCAAGCGACGCCTCATCAATATGGAACCCAACAGGATAATTACTTAAATTATAAAAACGCAAAAATACCGCAATAACAAAAATTGATGATAATAACAGATATACGATGCGATTATTCACTTATAATTTTTTTATCTCCATATACAATATGCAATGCTATTGAGTTATCCTCTCTATAAATAATGGTTTCTTTGTAATTAGCATCTTGGGGACAAATTCCTCTATTAATATAAATGATACGCTTTGCGTTTGGAAATTTCTTATTCTTCTCCAATGATGGACAATCGATGGGTACAAAGAAAAATTTCCCAAATCCAGTATATGCTCTATCTTTCGGTGAACCTTCTTGCTGATATATCTTTGGATCATATTGCATATAGAATTGCACCAATGGATATATTCCCCCCATCGATTTTGTTATAATAATTTTGTCATATAGATCATAGGATTTCTTTACTGTTTGTATCATTTCGGCAGCCCCATTGTATCTATACCATGGCCTATGTACTTTTGTATGAACAAAATATTGATGAAAAAAGTAAAAAATATTACAAAGGAAAAGCAATGTGGCAAAAACTACTAAAACTAATCTTCTCTGTTTTATAACATTAGTAAATAAACGTACTAATCCATAAGCGGCGATTATTTCAAGTATCAGAAACATAATCAAAGCTCTTTGCATATTATTTACATCTATGGCAATCGCTGCTGTGGTTGGGGCAATAGTTAGCCATAACAATGGAATTCTATACATCTTATTCTTATCAAACGCAAGCCAAAAAATCCCAAAAAGAATAAATGGCAGTTCAGCAAAATACAGAACTCCCATATTTGGAACAAAATACCCCGATGGCAGACCTTTCACGAATAAAAAATTCCAGGAAAAGTATTCAAAATAATTAGACACATATGTTAAAAAGAAGTTGATTCCTTTATTGTGAAAAAAACGGGTAACTAGAGTCTGAACTCCACTTACGCCATCTTCTCGTATTTGCTCCTCTATAACTAGCCTTGTTTCAGGATAACTAAAAATGTTTACCTGAAAGAATCTTCCAGTTCCACCCGAGACAACAAATACTAATATAAAATCAAGTAGTGAGAGCAAAAGAAGTGCACAAATAAAGGCTTTTTTATAACGACTAGTTACCTGAATTTTCCAAATTAGTAAAAAAAAGATACTAAGTGCTAAAAAAAATAATGGAACAAAAACCCGAGGAGTTTGATAAAAGAAAAAGCTTATAGCAAGAATGATAGTTCCAAAAATTAGATATTTTATAGATTGTGTTTTTAGGCTCCGAAACGTTAAGAAAAATCCTAGAATAATAAAAAATAATGCAATAATTCCTTCACTGCTTGCCCTAGAAAGGTTTATGTGCCATGGAGAAATTGCAAGAAAGAGCGCGCTGAATATGCCTACTTTTTTACTCTCAAACATTGAGTACGAAAGAAAGAAAATAGCCAGCACTGAAAAAGCTCCAAATAGTGCTCCGGGAAAACGAACGGCAAATTCAGTTAAACCAAGCAGGGCAATTGGTATTATTGTGACATAGTGATAACCGGGCGGACTATTGTCTCCAAATATGTCTATATATAAAGGGAGAAAATTATTATTATCATCTCTCTCTGTCTTTAGCAATGAATACGCAGTATATCCCTTAGAAGCCTCATCAATATCAAATCCAACAGGGAATTCGCTTAACTTATAAAACCTTAAAAATAAAGCAAGGACAAAAATTGTTAATAAAATTAGATAAAGCAAAAAACTTCTATTTTTAAACATCTCTTTTTATGAATTTACTCCCAACTATAGCTATAATCAATAATGCAACTGTAATAAAACTAATCTTTATCCCCATATCAAAAGATTCAGGATAATATGAAAAAACAACTTCATGATTACCCTTTATGATAGGCACTGCTCTAAACGAATAGTCTGCTCTATATATTTTATCATTTTCTCCATCAATACTCACTTTCCAGCCTTTATAGTAATTATCGGAAAGAAATAAAAGCATATTACTTGCGGCACTCGTCTGCAAAACAATTTTGTTAGGCTTGTATTCCTTGATTTCAATCTTCGCATTTTCATCTTTTGTAAAATTAATTTTTGGCGATATATCTTCCTCTAAAATTATTCTGTCTCCGAGACTAAGCTTATCATCAAACATCATTTCAACAATTTTGTCTCTATCAGTCTCTACTACATAATCCGAAGCCAAAAAAACACGCGGCAATGCCTGTTTGTTTTCATAAATCTGCCA
>CAZPZA010000086.1:0-3966 GCA_964590985.1 uncultured Gammaproteobacteria bacterium | reverse complement strand
GTATCTTCACCGAACCCACGCTCTGACGAGCGGGGCATTGTGGTGCGGGGTAAAGGAGAAGCTCGTATTGGCAATACAATTTTAGAAATTGAGTCTGAACTGGATCAAGAAACAAAATCAATACTAAATCTTTTTTCAGGACACTGATTTGCGAAACTCAGGAAAGTATACTTCTCTTACAAATGGAGGACAATTAACATCTGTCTGTTGTTTCTCATGTAGATTCTGTTGTAAATTTAGGCCAGAAGATACTTATGAAGTACCTTTATTTACCTCTGATCAAAAAGATCAAGCTACCAAAGAACATTCTGATAAAGAATTGCATTTCAAACAAAAGGGCAGTTTATGGCAAATAGAATTAAAAAAGCTTCGTAGAGAAAAAGCGCTCTAAAGTTATCTAGACCCATCTTAATTAAGAAATACGTTAGTCTTCAGTTCTTCCCAATGGATTTGTCATTCAGAGGCTGAAAGCCGAAGAATCTCAAGATTGTTAGATTCTTCGCTACGCTCAGGATGACAGCCTACTGGCAACAACTGAATAACTTATAGAACTACCTCTTGCATTGTTAAGATTTTTATTATTTACTGGATGTAGTGAAAAAGTTCTGTAAGACAACAATTATTGGTTTTGTTAGTCTGTTGTTGTTTTTAAGCCCAGTATCGGCAAGCGAGCTCCCCCATTTTCAGATAAGTATGGATACTCAACCCGAAGGTAACTCTGCTTCTCATGCGGGAACTGTCCAGAGCTGCATATCTGCTGCAAAAGGATCCAAGATAAATGTTGATATTTTGATTGAGGATATTCACGATCTGGCAAGTTTTGAGATGACGCTTACCTATGATTCTTCAAGACTTAAAGTGGTAGACGCAGATGTCAATCAAATTCTTGCTAGCCTATTGGAAAGTCAAATTGTTAATCTATCCGACGCACTACCGAGCACTTCAGGTTTGTACAGGATTGCCGCAAGAGATGAGGCTCTAACAGGATCAGATCACTCTGGAGTTCTAGCGCGTATTACTTTTGAAGCATTAGATAGTGGTATTGCCGATATTGCAGTAAGTTCAGTTTCTTTGCGTGATACAAAAGGAGCAGCGCTTGGAGATATCAACGGTGATGGCTTATACGATGGCACAATCAATAATGCAACACTTGCCATAGACAAGATATGCCCAGTAGATGTTCATAATTCTATTATTCTAACCAACACTCTAATTACCGAGGCTGATTTTCAACTCTTTTTTCCTAATGCTCCAATAATGTCAGCGACCTCCCCTTTTGTAGCAGGAGAGAGAGCACAAGTTCAGTCTGCTGTTTATGCAGGCACTGGCATAGCAGAAGGATTATTCGCATACGTTTACCAAGTAGATTGTACTGGTCCTTTTACAGTCTCTAACCCAGATTTAATCTTTCCTCTTTCTGGTGCGCCTATTTTGCCTTTTAACTTTCCTAGCGGTACTTCTCCTCAGGAAACTTCCTTCCGGTTCCTTTCCAATTTTGGAGGCAACTTAAACTTTTTTGCCCCTGCATTTGGAACAAGTTTAGGCGATGATGTGTTTGCCACTGTAATAACTGATGATGGAAAGTTCTTTGCAAATGTTGATGATGGTGGAGTATTTTTTGCCACCCCTCTTTTTGGTTTTATCTCAAGCTCCCCTCCCCAGAAAATTACAGGAAGATTCATTAGTAGTGCTTTAGGGACAGATATTACAGTGGTAGCACCTACCACACCTCTTACTTTACCTTCTCCTTTTCTTGACCTTCCGTGGGATTATGAGGGGAAGGGTTTGAGTTTTAACGAGGCAGCGCTTTCGATAAACTCCTTTTTTGACCACGAGTATCCGTTGTTAGGATTCTATAATACAGACAAACAATGTCCTCCAGCACCAATCGAGACTCCAAGGTTAACGACTACTTTTAGAGGGGATAGGCTTGCAGAACCAGAAAGCTTTTATCACTGTCATGATGGATATGATTACGGTAAAAAAGCCAAAGCCAACCTTGGCGACCCAGTTCTTGCAGCAGCAAATGGATGCGCTTCATACGTCTACACATCGGCAGGAGGAAATGTCATAAAAATCGATCATGGCAATTACTACCAAACTCGCTACCTTCATTTACAAGACACAGGACTTATTACCGAGGAGAAAACCTCTTGCGTAGAAGTTACAAAAGGACAACAAATAGGTCTTGTTGGTTCTACAGGAAACAGCACTGGGGCTCATATCCACTTTGCAGTCTATGAAGACAAAAACAAAGATGGCAATTTTGAAGACAATATCCCAGATGGTGTTACAGATCCTTTTGGCTGGCAATCTAAAGAACAAGACCCTTGGCCTCTCTTCGTTTTTGACTACGCGGGGCAGAGTAGAACAGGCAATAGAAGCTACTATCTTTGGAACAAAAAGCTGGATAGTCTTGATGCTACACTTACCTCAAATGGCGGTGTGTTTAATACAGGACGTTACACAGTGGAATTTCCAGAAGACGCTACAGATAAAGACCTTAATCTAAATATCCAGTCTGCTCCAATCTTACAGATTCTTGGCAATCTTGTCTCCATTGGTACAACTCTTGATATTTCTGCCTATGATCTCTTGGGGAATCTCATTACTTCCTTTCAAGAGTTCTTTGATATTACTGTTGACTTCAGCTCCTTTGATTTAATCAGATACGATCTAGAAACACTTTCTATCTACTCAAGCACAGATGGTGTAACTTGGACTAAAGAACCAACTATTGTTGATCTTCTCAATTTTACTGCAACAACTACAGTAGATCACCTTACTCATTTTGCACTGCTTGCAGAAAGAAAAGACACAATTGCTCCTACAACCACTGCAACACTAGATGGACTTCAAGGACAACCAAGCTGGTATAGAGGAGACGTAACACTTACTCTTACTGCAGAAGATAATGAAAATGGACTGGGAGTTGACTATACTTTGTATAAGATACAAACACAAGAAAACTCAACTGATTGGACAGAGTACTCCTCCCCATTGATATTTACTACAGAAGGGCATCACAAAATAGAGTTCTATTCTGTGGATAAAGATGAGAACATAGAAGAGATTAACTCAATTGAGTTTGATATAGACAAAACACCACCAGATGTCTCTATAGATGCAAATCCCAAAGAGATATGGCCACCCAATGGTAAAATGGTAGATGTAGCAATAACAGGCTTTGCAAAAGATAATTATTTATTCTCTAAAACATTTACTGTTAGGGATGAATATGATTTAATAGAACCAACCATCTCTGATTTTGGAGCAACTATTCAACTAGAGGCAAAAAGAAATGGTAGCGACAAAGATGGAAGAATGTATATACTAAAGGCAGTAGCAGAAGACTTGGCAGGAAATATTGCAGAAAACCAAACACAAGTAATTGTTCCCCATGACCAAGGAAAGAAAAAGAAATGAGAAACAATAACAATATAAAAACAAAACATGGGTTAATTATCATAATCGCTTTTATATTTCTATTTACTACTGTTGTTTATTTGTTAGCGAATACCAATGAAAATAAAACTTATGAGCCACAAACAAGCTCCACGGTAAATACCGAAGAAAAAACCAAAATATTCCGTTCAAGTAGTGTAATGAAGTTCAGCATAACCTTGCCTGCCAGTTATAACATAGAAGAAAAATTTGCTAAAGTAACTATTTCAGCACCAATAGGAGATATATATATTAACCAGATCGGAACAAACTACGATAACTTTGAAGAATTTCTGCAATGGGTAAAAGAAGAAAATAAACTCTCATTAATAGAAGAAAAAAAGTTAACTATTAATAATCTCCCAGCCATGCTTTGGCAAAAAACCGACGAAAGGTTATATATTATCTACCATGAAAATACCATTTATACCATTTCTACAAAATCTAAATCTTTATATACCAGTCTAGACCAAATCGCCCAATCCTTCCGTTACACCCCGTAGTTGCTTGCAAGGGTAGCTT
>CAZPZA010000085.1:0-4015 GCA_964590985.1 uncultured Gammaproteobacteria bacterium | reverse complement strand
CTGGCGCTCTTTTGGCATTTATCCAAAAGATATGGGGCGTTGAAACAGATTTGTTAGGAAGATGAAATATTGTTGCTAGCTCTTCTATTGTAAGAACGCTAGTTTGTCCTCGTATAGGCAAATAGCGGTAAATAAAGTCTGTCATAAAAAGTCCCTTAAAGTGATTCTTGTTTTTTGTGAAAAAATTTTGTCCTGCAAACTGGCTAAAAGCATTGACAATATTCTCCAAATGAACTTTAGCGGACTCCACACTGCTGCTTACTACTACAATTCTTATCAGGCTATCGAATCCAGGTTTACTGATTTTATTTTCTATTGCTTCAAGTTCTTTTGAGTCAGCAGAATATTTGGCAGTTTCTGGATTTGCCTCTGTTTTTTTTATTTTTGCAATGTAGTTTCTGCCTAGCTTTTGCCATTTATCTTGAGCTGGTGTTACTAAAATCTGAATGGCAGCTCCTTCCCCACTTGTCATTTTGGCTAAAACTGAAGTTATTGGCAAAAGTGGATCAACAGGCAAATCTTTATAGACTTTAATAGGTTTGTAATCCTCGTTTTTAAGTTTCAAGGATGCAAAAGCTACCTTTCCCTGCTCGGAGAAGATATTGTATTCATTACCGATTGTTTTCTCGTTATTTTCTTCGTCTTCACTCACTCCAACTACTTCTATTTCTGCCTCTGGATACGCTCCATTAATTTGCTTTTCTACCATATCCTGCAAAGCCTTTGGGGCATGAACATAAAATCTGATGTCTCCTGGCACTCCTACAATCTCGAAAGACAAATGTTGTCCGGGCTTAAATCTTCCACCTTTTGAAATTGATGCAAAAGCGCTTAATAATTGCTCTGCAGTGTCTATTTTTGTTTCGTTGTCCCTTGGCACTGCAACTTGGAGCAGAACGGAATTTAAGGAATCCTTTTCTCTATTTCTGTTTTTGTACCAAAGAAGGAAAAGATACCCTAACAAAAAAAGAAACGCGAAAACAGCAATAACTACGCCCATCCCTAATAAAAGGCTAACAATACCGTAGATTAAGTTTTCTAAAGATAGAGCTAAAAGATCCATAATAGGTTTCTAATTATTGCTGCATTGCTAAATTGCTAAATTGCTAAATTGCTAAATTGTTAAGTAAGAAAACGTTGCTTCGTCTTTATAACAATGAAGCAATGAAACAATTGAACAATGCTTTCTCACTTTCTCTTCCACAATCCAAATCTTTTAAGTATTTTCTTTGCTTGTTCAGCCCACCAGCGTCCTGAATTAGAAGGAGATTGTGTTAAATTTTCTTCTACCTCTTCTATTGCTGGAAACTGACCTGTCCCCAAAGTCTTCGTGCCAACCGGCATTGATTCTCTTGCAGGTTGCATTCCAGTGCGTGCATGTTCTTCTGTAAAAGATACTTTATCTTGGTCAACCACCCCAACGTCCGCCTTTTTAACATCCCCCTGAAGTTCTAATGCTTGCTCTAAACTATTTACAGGTATCCCCTGTATCTCCTGCGCCGAATTACTCGATTCCTTTTCTTTTGGACCCAAACCAACACCGCCTCCTGAATGCGGATTTATGTTTACAGACTGGGTTTTATCCTCTAAAGCATCTGTATTATTCATACAGCATAATAATAGCACTAAACATGCCTCTATACAATTTCTCCGATGGACTTGACACCTCTACTTAATTACTCTACCATCAATCCATGGATCATCTTCCCAGTCAACAAAATCTTAATCAGCCTTCCTCTCAACCAACAGTACACCCTGTTGAATCTTACGCCACACAACCTCAACCCTCAACCCCTCAAGCTCCGATCCCAAATGTTCAACCAGATCAGCCTCTGGAAAATAATAAAAATAGTCTGCTGCGAAGTCTTGCTCTTTTTAAGGTAGGTGTTATTCAGCTATTTCTTGTTATAATTGCTCTTGCTTTTATTCTTGCAGTATTAAACTATTTTAAAATCCTTCCAATTCAGAGGTGATTGCGGTCTACTCTGCTTAACTACTAGCAAGAAATATCTTTGCTGCCACAATGCTGGCATTGAGAGAGCAATTGATTTTCTTTTCTTATATTAGTTTTTCCGCATGAGGGACATTTAAAACTCAAAGAACCATACTTATCCGGCAAAAAACTATTAAGAGGCGATAAAGAATTAAAAATATTGGCTGTTGACCCGCAACTCCCTGCTGCTTTTGGCGGCTCGTACCCATACCTTTCAATCACTTGAGAAAATCTGGGCTGTGTTTTCGAATCAACAATTTTCTTATAAGATCCTTTTAACTCCAAAAAATAATTTTCCAAAGAATGAAAAGCTTTTGTAACTTCTTGTTTTTTAATCCCTGGATTTTTTGCAAAACCAATAAATTCTGATGTTAAGGGAAGCATCTTATCTATTATTCTAGTAAACATTTCTTGTTCTTCTTCGTTTGGATTAAAATTAAAAATCTTTTTTAAAATAGCCTCTACAAAACCTTCCTTAAGATCTTCTTCTATAACTTTTGGGCTCTCTAAAAACTCCTCTGCAAATCCATATTCTACTGGTTCTTGAGTAAGCATGTATCTTGATTTTTGAAAACGTTTGATATCCGAACTCTCAACTCTCATTGCTGTCATTTTTATATTTTTTTCTCCTAAAGTTAATTTCTCAACCTTACCAAAAAATACAAATCCATAATTTCCGTATCCATCTGTTTTTGACCCCGGAGGACTTATCCAAATAATTGTATCTCCTGTTTTTGCAAGCCTTAGTTGTGCATCTAGATTCTGAAATCCCTTTAATTCCGCTCTTTCGCGGATAGAAGATTTCCCTTCTCTATTTTTTAACTTAATTGCTCTTTGGGAAAGTTCTTCCATTGAGTCGTTTCTATTTGGGTCTCTTAGTTTCCCATCGCCAAATTTAAGGCTATAGCAATATTTTGAAAGCTTAAACCTATATTCTCCAAGATACGAAACAATATCATCGTATAAAATTTGATCCGATATGGTTTTGTCGTATTCCCATCTAAAAGCATCCGAACCTTTTAATAACGATTCTTTCTCTAAAACAGGCATAAAAAAACTCCTCGCTTCCGAGGAGCAACAGTGGATCCAGCCAAACTGCTTCTGCCAGGCGCTATACAGCGCCCGGTAGGGTACCGAATGGTACCCGACTCGGAAGACTTTTAACCCCACTCGCCCCGCTGAGCGGGGCTTCGAGGGGCACGGCGGGGATCTGGCTATATCCCCCTTCGCTCTCACGAGCTTCGGAGGGATTCTGCTTTGCAGAACAGTTGCGGCACAGCTCCTGAATTACACAGGATTCACCCGATTGTTAACAAGGATACTCCTTCGTTAAGGAGTATCCTTGCAAAACTATCCTTTTCTCCAAATAATCTCTTTAGTTTTCTCTTTAAAATTCACAAATCTTGCGATTGTAAATAAAAGGTCTGATAAGCGGTTAAGATACATAATAATATTGGTGTCGATTTTTTCTGATTCGGAAAGCGAAACTACCCTTCTTTCTGCTCGCCTTGCCACTGTTCTTGCAAAGTGCAGCATTACACCAGTTTTTCCTCCCCCAGGCAAAATAAAGTTAGAAAGTGGTGGCATTTTTTCCGTCATCGTATCAATCTCGCTCTCAAATTCTTTAACGCGCCTATTTAAGTCCGTGATTGGTGATTGGTGATTGGTGATTGGTACGTTTGCCAATGACGATCCAATCTCAAACAAATCTTTCTGAATTTTTAAGAGCTGCCGTTCTATACTTAATACTTTATACTTACCACTTAATACTTCTGCAATCACTATGCCGATTACACTATTTAATTCATCGAGTGTCCCATACGCCTCAACCCTTATACTTGCTTTTGAGACTCTTTGTCCGCTAAATAAAGAAGTATTCCCCTTATCGCCTGTTCGGGTGTAGATTGCCATAACATACGTCAAATTCGAATATCAAAATTCGAAATCCGAAACCGCGTCAGACGCGGCGAAACAATGTTCAAAATTCAAATTTTAAAATGTTCTAAACAGTTCTTGTCATTT
>CAZPZA010000084.1:0-4037 GCA_964590985.1 uncultured Gammaproteobacteria bacterium | reverse complement strand
GCTATTACCAACTCCTACTACCTATCAAATCACCCACTCTAATTATCATAGACCCCTATTATATACCCCTACTTCTTAGCTTCGCTCACAAGAAGTTTTTCTACGCCCGCAGAATCTTTTTGTGTTTGGAACTGGAGATTGCCTGGTACGATATTTGATTGAGGGCCGTCAATTCCATTTCTGCTGCCCTCTATATGCATGGTTATAATGAATGTCCCTTCTTGTGGAACGCTAAAGATCTTTCGACCTCTTTCAACAAGTGTTCCTTCTTTCCAATCCTTCCCACTACGATTCTTCAAACCTAAAAGAGGAGCATCAATAAGTGGTTCTAGGTAAATACGACTTTCACCATTGAAGCCTATATTAATAAAATATAGAATGCCATTAGGAGCTATAAATTCTATTTTTGCCATATCTATTGGACCATCATAGACTGCAAGTCCATAAGGATTGGAAGGAGATTTTTGACTAGCTTCCTCGTTATAGTTCGAGCCTGAAAAAAATACGTAGCCAGGATATGGTGTGGTAAACTCAATGCCTGCTGGTAGAGTAATTTTCGCTTCAAAGGTATTTTTGATTGCAGTGTTGGGATCTAAATCTGCACCTGCTCTTTCCCACCAGTCTGGCCGTGGATACAGGCTCTTCTCATATTTTATTTTTACAGGAGGCTTATTCGTATCCCAAGGGAAATCAAGGATAGGGTTGCCCTGCTCATCAACCAGAGGAGTTTTATCAAAAACTTCTGGTGGAACATAAAGTATATTTTTTGAGCTTATTACACCTTTCTTTGCCGTATTATCAAACACCTCATCAGGATTAACCTTTTTGGTCTCAGCTAGCCTTGGTCCATCATCGGGGTTAAAACTATTGGGAAAAGAGTCTATCTTTATAACTTTTTCCCCTTGAGCAGCATTAACTGCAAAGAATGATCCTGTCCCTACAAGCACCGCGCCACTACCGAATCCAAGAGCAACAAGCTTGCTCACCTTTCCGCTCTGACCACCCAGTGTTAACGATTTATCATGTGCACGCTGTATGTCCTCTGGTGTTGGCCCTATTATTTTTTGTGTTGGGTCGTTATTAAAAAAAATGCCTCTTTGTTCAGGATTCATAAAGCTATCCTCCTAAGTCCTATAGTCTTGAACTCTTAATAGCACATATATCTTAACTTGTCAATGTCCTAGAGTATTTTACAGTACCCCAGTCTCTGCAAACTCCTCTTTGTAGCTTTTCTTAATTGCTAAGACACTTCTTTTTCCAATCATTAGGCAGTGCATTGCACAAGCGGTAGAATTCTTGCGAGTCCTTGTGGAAATTGTAGGTTGAATACAGCAAAAGCTCCTGGAAGCACTTGCCCTCTGGATCATAAGGAGCAGCATTCTTACAAAGATCCACTGATTTTTCTATATTGCGGTAGTCTGTCTCGATAAGCCTTGATGCAATATTGGCAAAACATTGTGCCTTTCTTTCATTTGGTAGCTCTGTACAAAAGTTACGCATTTTTTCCATATCAAAATTAAACTGCACTGGCAAGACGTAAAAAAGCGAGAGAAAACAGCGATCTACTTCTTGCGTTATAGTTTTGGAGCAAAACTTTGTCAGCCCATCTGGTGTCATTATTTCGTCTCGGAAAAGCGGCCAGCTCTCGCTCATGCACGAACCTCGTTTTTGACCAGTAAAAGCTTCGCAAAATGAGTAAACGTCTTCTTTTTTCAGCTGCTTTCCTTTTACAAGTGCAAAATCTTCGGGTTCCAGTGGCTGGAAAATTTGCATAAAGGCGCCGTCGAAACAAACTTGCGAATAATCCCCTCCCTTGGATTTTCTGGCGATTTCCTCACATATATTTGTTGACTTAACCAAATCGGCATTTGTCATATACATAAGGAGGTGTCCTACAGCGTGATAACAAGATCCTTGTTCAAGGCCTGTTGGGTTCCAATTTCCTCGCGGCTCGCAAAGATCCAAAAGGTCTGGTTTTATATCCTCAAGTTGCTGCGGAGTCAGGAATTCGCTTCGAAAACGCTCCTGAAATCCGCCGTGAATGCAGCCATTGGAGCAAACACCGCTTGGACAGCGGGTTACAATCTCTTTCCATTTCGACGGATCTTTCTTTACTTCACGAGCTGAAAGATTGTGGCCAAGTACATGGCAGAAAGCATAAGAGGTATCTTTACTTTGAACAATTTCGGTTACCTTAAATGCATCCTCCATGCTTATTTTGTCCATAAGCTTTGGAATCTCCCCCTCGTAGCAGGATTGTTTATAGCTGCTTTCTTCGCATTTTGCCAGAACTTGGTTAGCATACTGTGCCAAAGTGGTAGTGGGATTGTTACTGCTGTTTTTGTTGTTAACCAATATCAAAACCTCAATAAGAACAAATGTTAAGAGTATGGGTACAATTAATTTCTTTCGTTTCATGATATTTATCGTTTGCGCGAACCGAGAACTAATACCTGCAACCATTCCATCTGTATTTTTCATCCACGCCTTGACAAATTTCTTTCGATTTTTCGGCAGTGTACCAGATTCGAAGAAGCGAAAGAATTCTTTTAAGACAGGCTTGTTTTTCTTGGTCGGTAAGAAGAAAAGATTTGCAAAATTTTAGAGCTTCCACGTACTCTTTTTGTGGAGGTCCGTATTTCATAAACCCTTCAGCAAAAGAGTAAACGCAAGTCTCTCTAAATCTAACTGGGAGATTTCTGCAATAGCTTAAAGTTTCTTTATAGTCTATTTTCCCTTGATGAGGAAGCTCAACAACAAGGGATTGTAAAGTGGGGAGCGCATACTCGTCTTCTTTTATGCTGTCTATAATCTTGGCAGATTCAATAAAATCGTTACCTGTAACATTAAGCAGCGCAACTATAAATTGCATGAAGCATGCTTCTTTGTACTTATCGGGTTGGTTTCTACAAATCCAGAAAGGATCACCTCTATTTAAAGATAGTTTATATTGGTTTGAGGAGGCAAGAATCTCAAGGCCATTAAATACGCCTGATGCGCATCTGAAGAGTTTGCCGTATCTTGGAGGAGGATTTTCATCGTCTGATACTTTCTCACAAAGCTCCAACGCGGGTTTTATCATAGCTTGTGCATTGCCCCAATATCTTGGATCGCTTCCATCAACAGCTCCATGTCCAATCCCATGAAAACATGCACCTTTTGCATCTGAAGTGGTTTTTTTAAGTTGAGTATCTGCATATTCGCAAAATTTGCGAGCTTGGTTCATGTCTGCGGTTGTTTGAAGAAGAGTTTCCATAAAACCATGATAAAACCCATAACCGCAATAAGAGCTTTTGTCAGAAAGCTCAAAATCTTTTTTGTCGGCAAAAAGCTTGTAGGCTTTTTCTCCTAATTTGTGGGCGAAGTCATGGCAGGAGAGCGCAAACTGCGGTTCTTTTTGGTAAAGATCTGCAACTGTCTCAAAAGCTTCACTTAAACCTTTGTTTTGAAGCGTTGAGTCAACTAACCTTTCCCAGCATTCAACCATCTTCTCATCCTTCACGTTATCACAGTCGTTTAATTGCGACCTCTTGTCTTCAACATTTATTATTCCTCTGTAAAGAGGAGCTAGATGATCGTGATATTTCCAAGTTCCAACCTTATCAAATCTAAAACTCCAAGACTGATTAGATTCAATCGGCTGCCTTGGATCAAACTGCGGATAAATACCATGGGTTGGGTGAAGATTGGATGCTGGCCAGAAAGGTTGTTTTCTATTGGTAGTAAAAACAACAGCATCGCCTTTATTGATAGTTAAATCCTGTGGAGAAAAACCATCTTCAGTTAAATTTACAGTGTAAGTCTGCGGATTAGAAGAAGTGAAAATATTTGAACTGGAAATTTTATCCTTCAAAAATAATCCAGCTTCAAAGATGATTATTAAAATAAGCGCCCAAAAGAGAAATCTGGATTTTTTCATAAAAGCAATCTACATTTTAACATAAGCCTTGTGTGTCTGTGTCTACCACCTGTCTACCACCTGAAAGGTGCAACAGCCTCGCTACCTTAAATCGAACCCTTGATTTATTATGCGAAAT
>CAZPZA010000083.1:0-4098 GCA_964590985.1 uncultured Gammaproteobacteria bacterium | reverse complement strand
GTCTGTCCCCCAAAATCAACAACGACGATCATATTCTTGTTAGGATTTTATTGGTAATGAAGATTAATATCAATAATTTCTATTTCATTTCGTTTTGTAAAAACGAAAATTGCCCTGTATCTTCGATCTATTCGAAAAGAATAATAACCAGCAGATTTTGGCTCAAGTAATTTAAGATTGAGCGAGGAATGTAAGGGGTTGTCAATTAAGAATTTTAGCTGTTTTTCAAATTTATTAGTCAAGCCTCTCTTTACCAAATACTTTTGCAAGCGCGTGTTAAGGTTTTTTACTTGCATATATGCTAGATTGAGCTAAGCCTTTAATCACTGAATCAATAAATTTCTTATTGTATTTACCAGTAGTCTCAAACTCTCTTCTCAGCTCTCCTAGAGGACGTTTTTTAAATACGCGTATGGGCAAGGGGAATTTGCTATTTTCCTCTTTCTTTAAAATATTTTCTCTGATAAGATTTCTGATATATTCAGAAATAGAGGCAAAACCGCCCCCTTTCACCTCGCGGTATACAACCTGTGCAAGAGAGTCAGGTAAAAAAATATTGATAGTCTTCATAGTAATTCACTTTACCAAAAATTGCCAAATATTGTCAATATTGACACGTATCTTATAGCGTATTAAAATGCTCTTGTTATGAAAATTGAAGCAGGAGGTAACAGATATAATCCCGAAGCACAACCTAATCCCTACTCCCAAATTCCAGACTTAGTCAGAAGGTCACTATCGGCAAGGCCAAAAGACGCGCGTCGTGCAGAAAGACAGTTGTTAGACATGATAACTTCTGATCCTTATTTTGATCCAACACTTATTGCTATTGCCGAAGCACAAACGATTCTACTGACTAGCAATGATGCCAGACATATAAGCAATACAAAAAAGTTCTTGGGAACAGTTGTTAGCCAAGGGGCTGGAGGAGATACGCCAAGAAACGAGCTTGTCTTTAGGTTAAATACCCAAATCATTGATACAGTTGGCAGGATTGATAAGAATGGCAGACTAATTCAGAAAAAGAATTTCCTAAAACGTAAGTTACCTGCTAGTTATACAAAGATTAAAGACGCTGTTTTAGGAATGCAACCAGATCTACAAGAAGAGCTCAAACACGGTACGAAAGAGATAGCTATTATCCAGATTCCTTCTGAAAAAGTAAGTCCAGAAACCCTAACTAAACTCCGACAGCAACTTGAAATGCATAACCAATGGGAAGATTCTGTCGAAGATATAAGTATGGCAGAAACAGATATTATACAATTTAACACTGTAGGCCGTGATAATCTGATTGATCTTCTTAAAACAGAACCTGAATTTAGCGCTGATGTAGGAATACAAAAGTTATATAGCAAAAAATATGCTGGAATCTCGCTTAAGGATATAGAAGAAATGCACTATCCTCTTTCTCAAGAAGAATGGAGTCAAGTTGCTAATTACCTTATTGCAGCTTATACTCATACGCATTCAGATCGCAAGCTGCAAGCACATGCTGGTGCTATAATAATGCTCTTTTTTAACATCACAAATTCCGATAAAAATATCGCTTATCGAAACGAGAATATGCTCGCAAATATTAATTCATGGCAGGAGCTTTTTACATATTTTCTCATATTTGGGCAAAATCAAGAAGTAGATACACAAATCAAAACCATGGTTTTAAGTACACCAAATCATATCAAGTTATCTTCGTTAATTTTTGCCTGCTGCACTAACACCATTATAATGGCCCCTAGATACGAAGAGGCAAAGGCATCTCAAATACTAGAGTATCATCCACTTTTTAACCAGGCATTACAATACTACTTGACGTACCATAGTGAACAAGACGCTAGTGGACTTTTGTACACTGCGGCAGAAATAGGTGAAGAATATTTTAGAGAAGTATTATTGCCCCAACTTAAAAAAAGACTAAATGCACTTGGTATAGATGACAGGTTCGATGAAGAAATAAAGAGGCTCGAACAGGATATATTTTCGGAACAACAACTTATATTTATTAAAGCTGTATTTGAAAAAAATGCTGGGCAAGAATTCTTAGAAAAGCTTCAAATTTACTCGCAAGATGTACAAGAAATTACAAAGAGCGTATGGCAAGACGCTTTGGAAAAAATACACTTTCTTCCAATGCAAGAAGGAGAAAACATTCTAGAATTTTCAGAAGAAAGTATTCCCAATACTTTAGGACTCAAATCAATAAGCATGACTACTGTTGGTTCGCCACAGGACTGGAAAATCCGTGCGGTTTTTCAACCTATAAATATCCCTTTTGCAGTTGCTGCACATCTTACCCAAAATGGAAAACTTGATTTCAAAGCACCTATAGAACAAGAAATGCCAGGGCTTTATGCTATGCTAAACCATATAGCAGTCTTAACTTTTCATGATCTTGTGGTACAAGAGAAAAAAGAAAGAGAAAGAAGAACTGTGGTTCCAAATCAAGAAGCAAAAACGCAAGAGTCGCAGACTCTATCTTTAGATGGAAATGTGTCTGATGAAGACATGCAAGAAGATATTCAATCAAAATCTTCCCACCCAAGAGGTCTTCCCAGAGTTCAATCTGATAGAGAACTAATTAGATATGTCTATGAAGCCACTGGTAGAACTCCTAGAAAAGTAGAGCTTCATAAACGTCCACTTCAAAGAATTGGAGACTATCAAACTGCTGTTGATTTATATCAAGAAGCTATAACAACAGGTAATATTTCAGAAGATGAAATAAATTGGATAACAGATCAGCTTAATAATGCAAGAAAAAAAGTCTATAGGATTAGCGAACAAAAAAGAATTAATGTCCCTGCACAGTTTAGACTAAAAACAATTCAAGATCCAATTACCAAAGAAGATCTTTATCTAGAGACGTGGGTTGTCGAGCATTCCAATCCCAAACCAACACCAGAGGAGCTCGCATCTCATGTAAGGATTTATGAAAGGTATTATAAAAATTCCTCTGCCCTTGCGTCTTTGGACCAAATGAAACCTTGGTTTGTTGGCCAGTAACTACAGAGACTGTCTTGTTTTTTTAACCTACACTATGTACAATCACAACGATTAACTTTATGAAAACAGCAGAAGTTTTAAAGATATACCATCATCTTGCTAAAAACCAAAATCCACACGTCTTTTCTGAACCGCTAGACAAAAATATCTTCTCTGCAAATTCTGACATACGACCCAATAGCGTAAGTATTGAGGATGCATTTTTCGGAGATTCTGGCAAGGGCTCAGTTGTTGCAAAATTCAATGAGATCCTCATGCAAGATGGTCAGCTATATTCTCTCCGCTTCAATGGTGGCGCAAATGCGGGACACGAAGCAAACATCCATGGGGTAACAGTAATAACACATCAATTGCCAATAGCTGTTGCAAAAGAAGGTGCTACTGCTCTTATTACCCGAGGAATGGTTCTTCACCCTGAATACGGATTAGCTGAAATTGAGGATATAAAAAGGTCTTTGGGAGCTGCTAACCTACCGGGAAATCTTATTATTGACCAAAACACTCCTCTTGCTCTTGATACGCATAGAGCATACGAGACAGTGCTAAATGAGACGACTTCAGAAGGTAGGGGTTCTACCGGACGAGGAATAGCACCTGCTTATATGGATTTCTACGGAAGAATAGCCAAGACCGTAAGAGATCTTATGCGAGAAGATTGGGAGAAAGGCATTCGAGAGCATTATCGCCTTTATCAAAAGATGGTAGGAGGATTTGGTAGAGATCTTGAAAATATTCAAGTTCATGCGATGGGAGAGGAGAAAAAACGCAAGGTCGGAACAGAGGAGGAATTTATTGACAGATTAGCTGATGTAAGAACACGGATAAAACAATATGTTTCTACAAATGTTTTTGATCTTTTGCATGATGTATGGAAAAACCAAGTAAGTATTCCTGTTACCATTGAAGGAGCGCAAGGAGCAGGTCTTGATCCATATCATGGTGTTTATCCAGATGTTACTGCAAGCAGACCAAACTCTCGAAACATAAACGATGCAACATACAATGCAATTCTTCCCGAAGAAATAGCATTCAGAGGAGCAGCAATGAAAACAACCTATATGTCAAGCGTTGGGCAACGCAGACTTCCTCTTAACA
>CAZPZA010000082.1:0-4132 GCA_964590985.1 uncultured Gammaproteobacteria bacterium | reverse complement strand
AGATTTTGACTATCTATAAAAGCAAATGTCTTCTGCCTTTTCTTTTTCTTCATATTCCCAAATCTGCAAACTAATCTATTAACCTGCAGTCGAAATTATGCTGGACAGCTACAAACATTATAAAGGAAAATCCTTGATAAGTCACCGATTCCCGCCTTAGAGGTGACTTAGCTTCGCCATCTTTCATAATTTATGCTTGTATCACCTAGGAAAGAATGATATAATTCATTTACTATGAAAGTAAAGAATTTTGCATTTCGTTGCATTGCTTATCAAGAAAAGAATGGTTCTTTTACCGGAGTCTGTCTTGATTTAGATATTGTCGAAGAAGGACATGTTACTCTTCAAGAAGCAATTCTTAGCATTAATGACGCAATAGCATCGCATATGAGAGCAACTGCGAAATTAGGCTTCCCCAAAGAACTTGTATCTCGACCTGCTCCAAAAGAATATTGGAATAAAGTTGATGAACTCGTCCATGCAAAACCTCAAAAATTAACATTTGAGCCTTTTCAATTTTTTACTACTAACTCCTATACATCTTCTTTAATGTATGTCTAGGTTTAAACCATTAAAATATCGTGATGTTATAAAGATCCTTACTAATTTAGGATTTAAACCACAAAGCACACGAGCAACCTCACACCAAACATGGATACTCAAAAGAGAAGGCAGACATTTTGCGGTAACTACATTTTTTCATGGATCTAATATTGAATTCAAAAGAGGAACCCTAAATTCAATTATTAGACAAGGCGGATTTTCAAAAGAGGAGTTTTATAAAGCTTTGAAGAAACGGTAAGCAACATGGTGTTTACATCTTGAAGATGGAGCAACTTTCGAGGTGGGCTAGCTTCGCTACCTAAATTTAAGTCTCCTTGAGATACTAACATAAAAAAGCAAGAGAAGGATTGAAGCGGCACTAAGGATATCTGCAAAGAGACGAAGATGGGTTTCTAAGAATTTTAGCTCTACTTTACTTTTTCCTTTTGGCACCTTAACTTCCATTACGCCTTTTTCATGGCTATAATCAATTTCTGACTTCTGATTATTTACTACCGCATTCCAGCCAGGATAATAGATAGTATTTACTCTCACTTCCGTGTTCTTTTGTGCCAAAGCATCGAATGTAATTCTTTTTGAATTATAAGAAACATTATCTACCTTTCCTGCCCCTTCTACAATTTCTACTTTTTCTTTAAACCTTTCTATTGGTTTTTCTTTTACCCACTTTGGCATAAGTTCATTTGACGAGGTTGTTGTAGCATCGTTTGTAATATAATAATCATCTCCCTTATCAAAATAATATTGAGTTTTTGCATATGGCAAGACCAAAACCACAGCAATTATCCCAAGAAAAATCATTACAAATCTTCCTAAAACTTGTTTTGATAAAAATCCTGCCAATAGACTAATCAAAAATCCCAATATTCCAAGCGCTGTCCATGGATAGTTAATTTCAGATAATAAAGGTATATTTTCCCACAAAAATTCTGAGGGCTTAAAAAGTAAAAAAGTGAAAAAAGCTGCAGAAATAGTTAAAATACCCGCAAGCCTTATATAATATTCTTTGAAATTTTTTTTGTCCTTAATTAAAAAAAATAACAAAGATAAAACAATAATAATAAGTACCATAAGATGCGCTAAACCCAATTGGTAACTAAAACCATTCGGATCTATAGGAACACCATACCCCCATCTTGGAAGTATAAATTGAGAAAGATTTACAAAGTACAAATTTCGATCCGCAATAGGAATTTGCGAAAGCAAAATATTATTTTTTTCAAAAATAGCAGGAAGAGAGAAGAATGCCGATAATCCAAAACCCAAAAAAATACTTAGAAAAAACTCTTTTATCGCTTTTTTATTCTTTAAGAGTGCTTGAATTAATATAAATAATATATAAAGCGGCATAAACAAAACTGTCATTATATTATGTGTCATTATTAGAGCAGCTACGCAAATTCCAATGCTTCCAACCAGCAAGAATGATGGTTTACTAATCAATTTAATCGCCAGATAAAATAAAAGTGGAAATAAAACAAACGAAAGTGATTCACCTATAGATCCTCTCACATACAGATCAACCATGCGGTAAGGAAAATATACGTATAGTATTGCCGAAACTAAGCCTGCCAAAGTACTTCTCCAAAGAAGCCTGGATGTAAAAAACATGAAAAATGCAGAAAGCGGAACGCTGGCCGCAAACAGTATTTTTATGCTGTCAACAAAACCAAAGCCCAATAATTTCAACATAACACCAAGATAATAAGGAAACGGATACGCAAAGTTAAATAATGGATACCCATAACCGAAATTAAGATTTTCGCTGTAGCGAGGAGGAATCTGTATATCTCGTAATTCTCGAAACATCTCACCAAGACGAACAACTGCCCATTCACCATCGTGGGTTGGGAAATATCCTGAGTGAAAATAGGGTAAAATAATGGGAAGGGCTACAACGATAGAAAATATAGACAGCCACATCCAAAAAAAAACTTTACGTCTCATGTTTTTGCAATTCTATAGACAGTGCTACCATCAAGATATCTTATTTCCTTTATGACTTTTGCGCTCTGGGGAATTTCATTTGGAGTACCTATCAGAAGTACGTCTTTTTCTTTTGAATCTTTATTAAAATCTATATATCTAAATTCATATTTACCAATTTTCCTCTCAAAGCGGCCGATATTTCCTTTTTCAGACCAATTCTTTTGATACCAAGCTGGGTCAATTTTGTTATAAAAAAGGTAGTATATATAAGGCTGATCAATTCTGTACGTCATGACAATTTTTTTATATTCATTTTCGTGTTGCCTTGCGTATTCTATTGTCTCTTTATTTCCATACTGCCAAAAATACCCATATTCAATCGGCGTATGTATATAGTACTGATGCAAATAATAAATAAAGTTTAAAATGAGAAATGAAAAAGTAAAAACTATACTACATAATCTAAAAATCCTATTAACCTTATTTATCCAAAAATAAAATGAAAAAACCCCAACCGCTGCAACGATATGAAAACCAGGCATCATAGCAATTGCTCTTCCCGGCTGAGGTGCTCCTGTTGCTATCGCTGAAGGTAAAGGAGATATTAAAAATAAAAGTAAAAAGAGGGTTATTCGCTTTGATCTATTTTTAAATAAGACATATGTTCCCAAAATCAAAAAAGGTAAATCCCATAAATAAAGCATTCCCATATCAACCGCGTGATGCTGCACTCCTCCATCACCGTGCAAAAAAAGGAAATCTGGATTAAAGTGATCTAAGTATCCCTTGGTTACCGCAAGAAAATAAACAACTCTTCTGTTATGAAATAAGGAGCCAATATAATCATTGTTGTTTTGATCTAATTCAATTCTTTTAATTGATGTTCTATTTAAGCTGGGATCTGAAAAGATCGTTACAGCTGAAAGCCTGGAGGAAGAATCTTGAGCCTTTATATAGCCACTATAAACAGGGAGAGAAAATAAAAAAAGTAATATAATAGATGCTAATGTAAATAACTTTCTTTTGATTAATTCTCTCCAGAAAAAAATGCCCAAAATTACTGCTGTTATTGGAACCAATAATCTAAAACTGTGATAAGAGTAAATACTCAAAATAAAAGAGACTGAAGATAGAATCAATATTTTAGAATTTTTAGTCCCCTTAAAAAACAAGAGTAATCCAAGCATTAAAAAAAAGAGTCCAACATTTCCCTCATGCGCATATCGTGAAAATTGTAAATGCCAAGGCGAAATTGCAAGAGAGAATGCAGATAGAAGAGCGCATATTGTTTTATTTTTTGTACTCCACCCCTGCAATATTTCATATATTATAAAATAAATCACCAATACCGATAGTACGCCAAAAAGTGCTGTTTGAAATCTTACGGAAAACTCATTAAGACCAAAAAAGTAAATTATAGGAACCGTGAGGTAATCATATAATGGTGCTTTATAATCGCCAAAAGATCTGATGTTTATGGGAAATCTTGTTCCGTATTCATCTGATCCAGTTTTTAAAATTGAATAAGAATTATACCCATGACTCACTTCATCCCAATTTAAACTTGGCGGATTTGATCCCAATTGATAGAAACGCAAAAGAACAGAAACTAAAATTATTAATAAGAAAATAATGCTGG
>CAZPZA010000081.1:0-4138 GCA_964590985.1 uncultured Gammaproteobacteria bacterium | reverse complement strand
AAAAGCACTTGATATTAGAATTACTCTTATTGATAAAAATAGTTATCATCTTTTTACCCCTTCTTTATACGAAGTGGCAACTCGAGAAGAGCCGCAGAAAAATATTACAATTCCCCTAAAAGAAATATTTGGCAATCAAGTGCATCTGGTTAGGGAAGAGGTAGTTGGCATAGATACGGAACACAAAATGATACGAACAAAAAGTAAGATGTGTTTTTATTACGATTATCTTATTGTGGGCTTGGGCAGTGAAACAGCATATTTTGGCATACCAGGGCTTGTGGAACACAGTTTTCCATTAAAAACATTAGCCGATGCCATACATATTCAAAGAGCAATTAAAAATGCATACCAAAAGAAAACAAAAATAGGAGTAATAGATGTTTTTGTGGGAGGAGGCGGTTCTTCAGGAACAGAGCTTGTTGGTGAGCTTATTAGTTTTAGAGAAAGGCTGGCAAAGCAGCATCTTTGCAAAAATGACTGCATGAGATTAACAATCATTCAAAAATCAGACAGATTGCTCCGCGAGCTTGACAAAAAAGCATCCGAAGTGGCAGGAAAAAGACTTGAAGATTACGGTGTTAGACTCTTTTTGGGAGAACATGTAAAAAGCCTAACCAAGGATTGTATCACTACAGATATGGGAAGTTGTTATAAATATGATATTTTTATTTGGACAGGAGGAGTAAGGGCATCAAGTGTACTTGGAAGGTGCGGTTTTTCTACAAATGATAGAGGACAATTAATAGTTAACCAATATTTACAAGTGGTGGGTTATAAAAACATTTTTGCAGTTGGTGACAACGCTGAATTTATAGATATTAAGACAAAACAACATGCTTCCTGGCTTGCGCAAGTGGCAGAAGAACAAGGAAAAATTGCAGCAGAGAATATCTATCGTCTTATAAAATCATTGCCGCTTGAAAAATACAAGTTGTCGCATTTTGGACACATAGTTCCTCTTAAAGGCCGTTTTGCGATTGTAGAGTTTAATGGCTTTCATATTGTTGGATTTTTGGGATGGATAATTCAACAGGTAGTGTTTCTTAGATACTTATTGGGAATATTGCCCTTATTTAAGGCTTTTAAGAGATGGAATAGGTTTGAGAGAGAGTTAAAACCGTAATTTAGCCTCTCGTTTATTTACGCTATCGCTAGATTTTGCGAGAAGCTAAATTACGGTCTTATTAGATGTTAATTATCAATACTGGCAAGACAAAACTGGAGTTTGACAAAAGCTAACGAAGATTATGATACTCTTCGTGAGAAGTCCTGTATTTACCGTTAGACAATTCGATCGACTTTCCAACATATTTGATAATGCTGGTCAGGTGATATTTGGAGTGGCGGTTTTGTCACCAATTATTTCTGGGATTGACAGAGTGAATGCTTTAGTAGTAGTATTAAGCTTACTAACAGTGCTACTTTGTTGGGTATTTAGTGTCTGGTTAGCAAAAAGAGGAGAAGGAATATGAATTTTGATGTTGTCTTTATGTTATTTCTTGTTGGCATCCTTTTGGCCATTTTAATAGTTGCTGTTTTGGCTTATCCTGGGCCTAAACGTTCTAGAAGTCGTACTTAGTCTTGTATGAAAACGTTGTATTGGTGGTTATTAAAACTGTTTCCCTTTAATATAGCTTATGCGCACTGCGATATTCCTTGCGGGATTTATGATCCACATTTGGCGCAAATGGCAGCACATACTGTAATTAGGATGACAAATCTTATTGATGATTTGAAAACAAGCAGCAAAGAGCCTCCTTTTGATGAGAGAAAAAAGATCATCAGTCAAATTTCACGCTATACTCGCGTAAAAGAAGAACATGCAGAGATTGCCAAACATGAAGTACGGATTTTATGGGGAGATTATTTCAAACAGGAACATTTAAAACAGTATCCAGAGATTCACGATCTAGTTTTTAAAACCATGAAACTTGCTTCGAGAGCGCGACAAGAAGTTAATATAGACGCGGCAAATGAACTTTTAGATACAGTACAAAAAATTGCCGAAATATTTTGGAAGACAAAGAATATTAAATCAGCGAGGATCAGCGCTCCTTATCCAAGTGGTGGAACAATAGTTATTCCAAAATAATGCTTCTTCTTTCCCGCTTTACAATTTACGGCCACAGTATGGAGCCAACTATTAAAAATGGAGAAACTGTTTTGGCAAGTTCTATCCCCTTTTTGTTTTCAAATCCAAAAGTAGGTGACGTCGTAGTTTTTAAGAAAAATGAAAAGGTATTTATAAAAAGAATTACTAAAATCGATGGAGAAAAATATTTTGTTGGCGGAGATAACAAGAAAGATAGTTTGGATAGTCGCAAAATTGGCTTAGTAGAACGTTCAGGCATTGCAGGTAAGGTAATTTTGCTAATATAAAATAGCAAATATTAAAAAGTAAATATACATAGTAAATATTAAATATTTTTATTCTAATCTGTTTTTTTTAATATTTTAATTTTGACATTTGATATTGTTTATAGTGAGCTTTTTGCTTATCAATCTTATACTAGTTGTATTAATTGTTTTGTTACTGGTACTTTTGTCTTGGGTTTGGCCTCCTGATAGCCCCTGGGCGCTATGGTGGAGGACAAACAAAAAAACTGCAAGAGCGATGTGTAAATTAGCAAGGGTTGGAAAAAACGATATTGTTTATGACTTAGGCTCTGGAGACGGAACAGCTTTAATAATTGCAGCTAAAGAATTTGGGGCAAGAGGTGTAGGTATTGAAATTGATCCATTAAGATTTTTTATCTCAAGTATATTACTACATAGTAATAGACTTTGGAATAAAGTGCAAATCAAGAGAAAGAATTTTCATGATGTTCATATTGCGGATGCGACAGTTATATTTGTTTATCTTGTTCCGAAAGCTCTCAATAGATTATTGCCAAAGTTTAAAAAAGAATTAAAAAAAGGAACAAGAATTGTCAGCTATCGCTACGAGATAAATCTTCCCCTGAAAGAACACGATAAAGAAAATGACATAAGATTATATATAGTTTAAGATAATATCTTAAATATTTGCTATTTATGTTGTTTTCCCCATTGCACAATAAGGGCATGGTAATTTTGATATAGACGAGTGTTTTTAGGTAAAGATTTCATAAAGTATGCCTGAAGAGAATCATAGTCTAATTTTTTTAAAAGTTTATTTTTCTCTACAAATCTTTTTGTATAGTTATCTATAATAAAAATAGGCTTGTTGAGGGCGTAAAGCATTATTGTATCTGCTGTCTCATTGCCTATTCCTTTTATGAATAGAAGTTTAGAGCGGATTTTTCCAATTGGCAGTTTTGAAAAATTCTTTAAGTTTTTATATTTCTTCGTGATATATTTAGACAACAAAAATAATCTCTCTGATTTTTGGTTATAAAAACCACAGGGATAAATATAGAGTTTTAGTAATTCGAAATCCTTTTGTCCTAGTTCATAAACACCTTTTATAGTGTTTGCTTTATGTCTCCTTAAATTTTCTATTGCTTTTTGGACATTGTTCCAGTTTGTGTTTTGTGTTAAAATTGCGCCAATGGCTATTTCATCATTAGTGTGAGGCGCATCTTGATTAAACCATGGCCATTTACCAGGATTACCGTATCTGTTGAGAAGTTCATGATATAAAAGAAGTGGCTTGTTGCTGTAAGATGTTTTAAGAGCCATTGTTATTTGTTTATCCGCAAAAATATCCATCTAATCTTATCTAGAATTTTATAAATCTTATATAGCAAGGGATTTATTACAAGATCAAAGCTTCCTATAAGTTCCACCAACTCTCCACCATAACCTTCTTTGAATCTATGAAATCCATACCAGGGATCCTTTTTATCGGGATTTGGACCAAGTGACCCCCACATATCGAATTTTTTAAGACCTAACTTTTTTCCAAATCGAATTCCCTCCCACATCATAAGATTAGATGCCATAGTTTCGCGATAAAGACTTGAAGATGCTCCATAGGGATAGTAAAGTGTGTCTTTATAGACAAAAAGAATCCAAGCTACTAGAGGAATTGGTAATTGGTAATTAGTAATTGGTTTCGTGTCGATTTTTGGATTGTATGTTGCAAGAAAAAGATGCGCGGTAAGTTTATTCGTATCCAATTTTTGATTTTTGATTTTTGATTTTTGATTTTTTA
>CAZPZA010000080.1:0-4285 GCA_964590985.1 uncultured Gammaproteobacteria bacterium | reverse complement strand
GCGACAATTCCGGCAAATAAAAATGCGGCATTGATAACGTTTTGCAAAACAACCCAGATACAGTCAAAGGTTGCGACATCTCCTAGAATTGGATTTCCACTTGCATCTTTTGCTAAGCAATCTGCCCAGTTCATAATTAATTTGAAATTTTCAAATTGAAAATTATCTTGCTCCTTTTGTCCCTCCTGGAGTTTGTTGTTTTGGACTTGGTGTTTTCGCATCAGGCGGAGTTGTTGTTCCTGTAAGTTCCGCCGAGGGCGTAGCTGTGGGAGTAGCAGGAGGCGGGGTGGGGGTTGGAGTGGGGCAGAAGGGATGTTGGAGTGTTGGAATACAAAGGCCTTCTGTTATGGGGTTTCGAGCTCCAAGTATTTGAAATATTGCAGCAAATATTAGAAAGGCTGCTGCGATTATTACAAGTCCTACAATAGCAGCCACTATGTGGCCGCGGGCTGCTTCTACCTTTTCTTTGTTGCCACCAGATATAATCCATCTGATGCCACCGTAGATCAAAAACGCAATGGCAAAAATAACTCCTGTGGCAAAAAGAAAGGTTATAGCAAATTGAATAATTTGCTCTAGCGTTGTCTCTGCTACCGAACCAGGCGGAGGCGTTATTTGTAATGGCATAAATCTAAGTTGATTGTAGCAATAGGGGAATTAAAAAACAAGGAATGGGGGTAGGGACGCAACGTTTCATCCTCATGGAGTTGGAGTTGGAGTTGGTCCTTTTAGTCTTGGCAGTACTAGGAACTGCGTAAGGTCTCCTCCTGTAAGTAGTCGAACAACAATATTAATAATGACGAATGCGCCTATAACAAATATAAGTCCGACAACCGCAGCAACTATGTGTTGTCTGGCTTCCTCGACTTTTGTCTTGTCTCCTCTTGTAAATATCCACTTAATCCCTCCCCATAAAAGGAAAATAAGGGCTAAAACAATTCCTACTAAAAAAAGAAAATTTATAATAAATTGAAGTACTTCTGGAGTTGTTGTTCTGCCAAGATTTGAGGGATCAACTAGTTGGAAAGGGGTGGGGGTTGGTGTTAGTGATTGGGCAAAAGAAATGGCAGCTATAAACAGATATAGAAGAGAAGCGCTAATAATGCCCAAAAGCCTTTTCATTAAGTTAATCATATTCAGGTTTTTGCTGTTTGTCAAGAGGCAAACCTCCGAAAGGTTTGCCTCGCAGACCCCGTCAAAGCCGCTCCTCGAGCCGTATTCGAATAGAATTGAAAAGGCGAAAGGTAAGGCTAGACGAGGTCAAGGGGTATTTGAAATTATAAACAGCTCCTTGCCCATTAGCGTAAATATGAAGTTAATAATCAAAAAAGCTGCAAAAATGATTAATAGGCCGACAATAGAGTAGATAAGTCTATTGCGAGCGTTTTGCACTTTTTGCTTCTCGCCTGTTGAGATGATCCACTGGATGCCGGAAGACAGAATGGAAATAAGAGTGGCTAGAATGCCAAAGACAAAAAGAAGATTTATAATAAGCTGGATTATATCTTCTCCAGTGGTAAATAAGCCGCCGGTTGGGACTTGCGGCGGCCCACCCACTTCTGTTGGCGTGCCTTGGGGATTGGGAATCTTGAGAGCAAAATATTTCATATTAGCGTTTAGTTTTTAAGCGTTTAGTTATTTTATACACTAGTTCAAAGTTAAAAGTTAAAAATTCAAAATTACAGTTAAAAATTCAAAGTTTATTCTTACCTCTTAAGGTAGAAATACTTGATCCTAAAATCTTTGTTAGTTCATCTACCTCTTGGAGAAGTTCATTGATTTCTTCTATTGCTTGAGGAGCAATATCTTTAGCTAAGGCTAACCAAAATTTGGTCTCATTGCCACTTTTTAATGCGTGATTTAGGAAGTTAACAAAGTCCCTTTTTGAGCTAGCTGCTTGCGATTCTATTGTATTTGCTCCAATTGAAGTTGCTGCTCGAATAAGTTGATCTATGATAACCCATGCAGATCTTTTATTGGGGAAGCTGTCTGTTAAAGCAATAATTCGTCGCGCTAACATGAAGCTTCTGTGTATAAGTTTTTTCTTAAACTCATTGTTCTGCATAATTTTTAACTTTGAACTGTAACTTTTAACTTTGCACTTTGAACTTTGAACTTATCCTCCGAATCCCGGGATTCGGAGGATATCTACTCCAATTGTCTGCAAAATCACCAGCGAAAAGATTATAAACAAAAGCCCGACGATTGCCGATGTGATTTGTTCTCGGGCTGCCTGGGCTGCCTCCGGATTTCCCTGCGATGCCATACGCCTATAGCCTGCAACAATTATTAGAACTACCGCAATTCCTCCAGCAAGACCTAGAAGAGTACCCATTATGGACTTAACAAATTCAAACGGCTCAACACTTATTTCTCCAACTGCAGTATCAACAACTTTGCAAATTACAATTTGTTTTGCATTAGTCGTTAAATTTCCATCTTTATCAAGCCCTTTGAGACAGTTGAGAGAAGGCGACTCCGGCGTAGGCGTTGGAGTATCTGCGATTTCTACGGTATTTAACAAGCACTGGTATCTACCAGTAGGCGTACATCTAGTATCAAGGCATTTGCCTTGATTTTTTGGGTCTCTGCCTGGAGGGCTGCACTCTTGTGGTATTGGAGTTGGTGGTTGGGTAACTATAAAATTGTCGGAAAAGCAAAGAAGACGGTCAATTGTTCCTCTTGTGGTTATTGTATAGGAGATTCTCGCAGTGTATTTTCCAGAAGAAAAAAAGGGACCAAAGGCAGTTGGTCCAAATGATCCCGTATTGTTATCTACCAACGTTACTGCTAAGGGAAGGAAAAGAATTGTGTTCTTTTTGTCAGTATCAACAATATTTAAGATTATATCAGTTGCATTAGACGGAAGGTTAGTTACATTGCCAGATATAGAAAATACGGTTTCTCCTGCAACTCCTCCGGTTGGAGTAACAGTTACTTTACAGGTAGGTGGTTCTTGGGCAGTTGATGATATTGGAATTTTAATAAATAATAGGGAAAGTGACAAGAGAAAAAAAACAAAAACTTTTCTCATCTCTCCATCGTAGACAGTTTTGGGAGATTTTGCAACAGACTTTTTAATTATGTTAATTATGTTAATTATGTTAATTGAGCTCTCGAAATTTGATTTCAAATTGTTGTTTATATCCCTCAAATGTAATTTTCGCTCTTTTAAAAATATCAGCCTGACCTAAAATGCACCTATGTGGAGATATACCTTCAACAATGCCAACGCTTAACCTAAATTTATGATTATATACTTCAGCATCCAAATTGTTATAGCGATGGGATTTAAAACTAGAGCCAACAGAGAAGCCAAAGTTTGCAGGTATTTTTCTCCAATCAATATGCAAGTCTTCGGCAATTACAGTCGAAATAATTGCTCCGGTTGCTCCGGAATCAACAAGGGCAAAGGTAGAAAATTCATAGTCGCCATTGGCAAAAGTAATTGGAACAAGCGGGGCAAGAACAATTTTGCTTTCGATATTTGGAAGTTGACTGTACTTAATTATCATTAACTATCTTACCAATAAAATTTCCATACGATTCTCCTGCGGGGAAAAAATATATTTTTTTATTTATTTTTTCTGCTTTTTTCCTTGTTTCCTTGAGAGTTTTTCCACTTACAGCTACGGATTTAAAATCTGGGTTAATTCCCACCCATCCGGACTTGTATCCTTGTAAAAGCTTAACGAAATTTATCTTATTTTGTTGCATATTGAAATTGGTTGACGCCTTTTCTAAAAGTTCTATTTTTTGAAATGTCTGAAAAATCAGGCAAAGCGCCAAAGTATCTATCTAAAACAGATTTTGTATTTTTGGTTTTTACGCTATATTTTTCAATAGGAACGATTTTGCCTATGGTCTTGCCGTATCTGTTTATGACAGCAGTTTTTTTTGCCGAAATAAACATCGTTTAAGATTTCCGCAACATTTTTCTTTAGCTCGCTGGATGAAATATTAAAAGTATTCATATGTTGTACATAATAGTCAAAATGGATAAGATTGTCAATAGGATTAACAGTTTTGGTAAATTTTGCAACAGACTTTTTATGAGAATTTAGTGCTCATGCCATCAAAGATTCCTATTTGCAAGTTATTTTAACAGGTTCACCCCTATCATTTCCTACAGACGTACATTTCAATACCGCACTATGTGTATTAGTTATAAGGTTAATTTTATAAAAGGATGTTGCTCCAAAAAAACCATCTCCTCCTCCACACTCATAATATAATAAACCTGACTTAGTTAATTGTAGTGGCCAACGACACTCAAAATAAGGAG
>CAZPZA010000079.1:0-4378 GCA_964590985.1 uncultured Gammaproteobacteria bacterium | reverse complement strand
GTAAATCCTGAAGGAAAAGCGCAACATCACTAAGAGTTTGGGCTTGAACCAGTGCATTTACTAAATCCATGACTAACTCTTCTTGCTCTTTCCTTGACAGTTTTTCTATCCTTTTGCTCTTTTGAAGATAAAGCCTTTTCATGCTATGTCTCTAAAGTATATCACTACATAGTAATATACTTTAGCAAAATTTTTATGGTCCACTTATACCTCCATTTTGTATTTATTATTTTTAAGCCTTTTTACCAACTCAAGAGGCGTTTCATTTGTAAACTCCAATTGCCCTGCCTTACTCTATCCACTTTCTACCGTCTTTTTGTATTAAGTCGTTTGCTTCCTTGGGTCCCCACGTTCCCTGTGTATAGTTAAAAAGTTTTCCATTGTTCATTCTCCATCCTTCCAAAATCTTGGTTATAAACGTCCACGAGCTTTCTAGCTCGTCTGATCTGCTAAACAGCATTTTGTCCCCAGAAAGAATATCAACCAAAATCTTCTCATACGCATCGCTCATTTTTCCCCCAAACTCTTCTTGATACCTAAACTCCAAATTGACAGTAGCTAATTTTAGTTTAGTTTCTGGCTTGCCCTCTAAAGCCTCCCGCTTAAGCGGGGCGAAGGAGGGTTTTTTGGCAATTACCCTAATGCCTATTCCCTCATCAGGCTGAATGCGAATCCGCAAAATATTCCCTTCCTCCGGGCAACCAAATTCTTTAAATAACAAATGGCATGTTTGTATAAAAACAATCGAAATCTCAACAACATCTTTTGGCATTTTCTTACCAGCGCGGACATAAAACGGCACACCATTAAAGCGAGGAGTGTCTATAAATAATTTCATAGCAATAAACGTTTCTGTACTAGAATCAGAATCTACATTTTCTTCTTCTTTATACCCGTTGTATTGTCCCCGTACAATAGACTTTGAAACCTCGACAGGCTCTATGGAGCGCAATGCTTTAATAACCGCTGCTCTTGCATCTCTTACGCCCTCTTTTGAAAAACTTTTTGGCTGCTCCATGGCAACGGCGGCAATTAACTGCATTAAATGGTTCTGGCCCACATCCCTAAGCATGCCTACCCCATCGAAAAACGCACCTCTTCCTCCAATGCCCTTTAATTCTCCAAAAGTTATTTGTACGTGGTCGATATAATTTTTATTCCATACTGGCTCAAAAATTCCATTGGCAAATCTAAATACAACCATGTTCTGCACTGTCTCTTTGCCTAAATAATGATCGACTCTGAAGATCTGCTTTTCTTCAAATATCTTTGATAGTTTTTTGTCAAGCCTTCTTGCAGTTTCCAAATCCTTACCAAACGGCTTTTCAATGATAAGTCGAGTCCACTTACTACTTCCCTGCCCACACCCCTCGCTTAATTTTGTCTTATGTAAAAAATCAAGAATTGTGGAATAATGATCGGGAGCTGTTGCTAAATAAAACAATCGAGTAATACAAGCTCCCATTTGTTTATCAAAATAGTTCAATCTCTTGATCAGCTTACCGTATCCTTCTTGCTCATCAAATAAACCTTGCTGATAATAAATATTTTTTGAAAATTTTCTCCAATCTTTGTCTTTATGCTGGCCTCTGGTCTCGTAGACTGTACTACGAAACCTCTCATCTGTAAGCTCGCGTCTTGCAAACCCAACGATAAAAAACTTCTCTCCTAATTGATTTTTTTTAAAAAGAGAAAAAAGCGCAGGAAACAATTTGTGTAGAGCCAAATCACCGGTAACGCCAAAGATAATCATCACAAACGGGCTATTTCGCATACTATTTTTTAATTAACAATGCTCTTGCAGGCGATCCATCTGCTCCAACAACTTTTAGTGGAAGACAAATAATATCATACACTCCTTTTTCTATTTTTGAAAGGTCTAATCCTTCAACAATAACAACGCCATTTGATAAAAGCGTCTTATGAACTGGATGATTAGGATTACCTCTTTTCTCAATTCCCAAAAAATCTATTCCAACTAGAAAAATACTCCTATCAACAAGAAAACGAGCGGCTTCTATAGAAAGAGACATATAATCTTTGGGAAATGACGATCTTTTTAATAGCGAAAAATTCCTCGTTTTAAAAACAATGCGATCCCCCTTTTTTATATTTATCTTTTTTAGGTGTTGCGGCAAGATCTTAAGGCCCTTGATCTTTGTTAAATCAACCACAATACATCTCCCAATCAGCTTATCTAAATCAATTTTATCTATTCCTGGTTTTTCTTCCAAAAAATGATTGGGGGCATCAATATGAGTTCCCGTGTGGCTGCCAAAAGAAAAGCGAGAAAGCGCAACTCCATCTCTTTTTACGGTCGCTATAGTTTTGATAGAAACCTTATTGTCTCCTTCCCAAACCAGCATAGAGTTTTCAATGGGAAGAGAAACATCGTAAATCTTCATTATGGTTTTGGAATAAATGGCTGTCCACTAAAAATTCTTATAATATCGTTTAAAGTTATAGCAGCGATAAGCCCAAGAAGTATCGCCATGCCAATTGCATGAGCTGTTGCTTCTACTCTGCTGCTTATTTTTTTGCCTATAATCCCCTCTGTTAGTATAAAAAACAGCCGTCCTCCATCTAATGCGGGTATAGGCAATATATTTAAGATAGCAAGATTTAAAGACAAAATTGCCATAAAAGACAAAACAGCCACAGGCCCTTTTTCTACAAACTGTCCTGTTAGCTGTGCTATTCCTACAGGCCCAGCCACACCTTCTGGGGCCTTGCCTTGAGTAACTAGATTATACCCCAATTTACCAAGTCCCAAAACAAGAAGTCTTGAAGTATTTAGTGCCTCTTTTGTTCCAATTATTGGCGCTTCGTACCAAGGATACTTCTTAAGTTCTACATTTTGAGAAATAGCCACGCCCATTGGGCCTTCGGTTTTGGGATAATTCTTACGAGGTATCAATTTAATATTTTTGATTTTTGCCTTTTTACTTTTGACTTGCAACGTAATTTCTCTACTTAAATGTTCTTTTGTAATATTAATAAGCTTCTCTGTACTTGTAATTTTAATCCCGTTTATCGCCTCTACTACATCTCCTTCTCTAATTCCAGCAACCCCTGCAGGAGAGCCTTTAACCACATCTGTAACTATTACTTTGTCTCCCGGCACCCTAACACCAGCCACCCCAAAAATGTAAGATATAATTACAACGCTTAACAAAAAGTTCATCAAGACGCCTGCCACAACCACCACTGCTCTTTGCCAAATAGGCCTTGCAAAAAACGCTCTCTCAACACTAGTATTATGTATTTTGTATTTAGTATTAAGTATTTTATCTTTTTTTATACTTGATACTTTATACTTGCTACTTAATACTGGTCTACCTGCACCCGCCTCATCCTCCCCATATAGCTTCACAAATCCTCCAATCGGCAACCAGTTAATCGAATACATCGTCTCTCCCTTTTTAATGCCAAACAATCTTGGCGGCAAACCAAATCCAAATTCCTCTACTTTTATCCCAAACTTTTTGGCAGCAAAAAAATGCCCTAGCTCGTGGATTAGAACTAGAATACTCAAGATGATGAGAAAAACTATAACTGTTAAAAACATAAACTATTGATTTGAAACAAACTCAAAATGCAAAAGTAAAAATTCAAAAATACAAGTAAAAAGTCAAAGGTTTAGATACTTTTTAATTTTGAATTGCCCGCTTCGCCAAAGCTTTAGCGAGGCGAGTGATTTTGACTTTTGACTTTTGACTTTTGACTTTTGACTTAAATTTGTAGCAGTTCCTCCTCTTTCCTCTCCCTCATCGCATCTATTGTTGCCATTATATCATCTGTTGCCTTCTGAATTTCTTTCTCAAGCCGTTTTTCCTCGTCCTGAGAAATTTCTTTGTCGGTAAATTGTTTTCTGACAGAGCCCATTGCCTCGTGCCTTATTTGTCTAACTTGTATTCTTCCACCCTCCAGTTTTTGTCGCATAAGTTTTGTAAGCTCCTCCCGTCTTTCTTGAGAGAGTGGTGGGATAGAAATGCGAATATTCTTTCCATCTATAATAGGAGTGAGTCCAATATTTGCTATCATAATCCCTTTTTGAATCTCCTCAATTATTGACTCATCAAATGGGGTAATAACTAGAGTCTCTGGGTCCAATGTGCCAATGGTCGCAAGCTCCATTATTTTCAGTCTTTGGGTCCCGCCATAAACATTAACCACAAGATGTTCAACCAAAGAAGGAGTAGCTCTCCCTGTTCGGATCGTTGCAAGATCAGCCGTTAAAACTCCCAAAACTTTTTGCATTTTTTGTCGAGTTTCTCGAAGTAAATTATCCATTGACAGTTATTATAGATTATGGTATAAATATAAGCAACTTGCCCTGCATGCATGCATGCAGGGTTGTTTTTTAGATTAAACTTAT
>CAZPZA010000078.1:0-4381 GCA_964590985.1 uncultured Gammaproteobacteria bacterium | reverse complement strand
ATAATTTGCTTTTGGGGTGTAGAAAATTGCTGCATCGTGAGAGTAATCCTCGAATTCTCCGGTTTTGTTGTAAGAATAAATGTTTGAAGGCAAATATTTTGGAAGTTTTGATCTTAACTTTTGGTTTCCAAGAAGGACCAAAAGATACTCGCTGTCGGATTTGGGGATTTTGCTAGGACTGGCTATCTCTTCAAAGATAATGCCGACATTTTTTACAGAGATCGCAAGATCTTTGGCAAAACTAAATTCAATTCCAAGTTTTTTTTCCATCTCATTTTCTATATTGAGCCAGCCGTGCTGATCGGCAAGCATTATGGCGTATTCGCTATTGCTTTCGGTAATGATTTTTTCAATAGCAAGTTCTAGGGTGGCACTTGATGTACCCACTTTTTCCTCAAGTGCAAGCTTACCGTTTCTCACTTTATCCAGAAGATATAAAGCAAGGATTATTTTGTAAAGACTTGCCATGTAATATTCTTGATCCGGGTTTAGGATCAAAGATTCATTGGTTGTAAGATTTTTATAGTAGATGCTTATATCTCCTTCTGTCTTTTGGGAAAAGCTTTTGATTATATTGGCGACTTGATTGGTATTTGAGTCTTTGTTTTGTGGGGGAATGGTTGCTTGTTGAGCCTTTTTTGATTGCCCTCTATAGTCCTTACTATATTGATTTTGCAATGCTTGATGATTGGACGCTTCACCCAAAGCATATTTATAAATTAGATAAGAAACTACTGCGATAAAAATAAGAATGGTCAAAATTAAGGATGCTTTCGAAAATTTGCTCATCATTTAACTATATGACGCGGTCGCGTGTGTTTGTTAAATATCTAAATTATCTTTGCCAGAATTAATAGTAATACCAAAGCCACAATTTGGTTAATAATTCCCCAAGGCTTGTCCATTGTATTATCAAAAATTTTTTGAAATCTGTAGGACCATCTAAATAGAAAAAAATTGATGTTAAAAAGACGATAAGGCACCATAAGCCAATCAGGACTTTGAGAGACAAAAATAAGAATTAGGGCATAAGCAATATTGGTTTCTGGAAAAAGAAAGAGAATTATAAGGTACGAAAGGCCAAAGCCCAAAATAACGTCAACTACAGAGTGAACAATGGCTTTTTTCCTGCCTTTTTTGTTAAGATGAGTTGCTGTATCCCAATGAGGAATTGCATCGGCCACAATATGAGAAGCAAGTGCAAGTGGCACTGCCAAGACAGGATCTCCAACTTTTGCAGCAATCGCTGTTCCTATTATGGCATGACCTGTGGCTGTCATAAGCTTTTATTATAGACCCCTTGACAATCTTTTTAAAGTGGTTCACACTAAATGAGTGAGATTTATAACTTTTATAACAATTATAATCTCTCTAGGCATTATTTTTTCGGGAAAACATCTTTCTGCCCATCATGGAGCAAGGGTTTTGGGAGATTCTACAAGAGCCTCGGATCTCGTGTTTCCTCCAGTAACATCTGGAGCAGGCTTTATCTTACCCGATAGTCCTTTCTTCTTTTTAGACCGATTGTTTCAGCAAGCCCGTTTGCTTACTGCATTTAGCGCCGAAAGAAAAGCAAGAGTAAGATTAGAGATTGCCAACGAGCGTTTGGCAGAGCTTCGTATTATGCTTGCAAGAGACAATCAAGATGCAGTGGCTACTTCTTTGTCTAACTTGACACAAGAAGTAAATCAGATGTCAAAAAGTCTAACCGATGCCGCTGCAGCTGGTCAAGATGTGTCTCTTCTTGCCAAAAGCCTTAATGAAACAATTAAAACACAGCGAAAAATCTTGGGTATTGTGGAGGACCAAACAGAAGGCGTTTTGAAATTACAGTTTAAAACTGCGCGAAAAGCCCTAAAGACAGCCAAGATTGAGATCGAGGACGAGCTAGCAGAGGATGAACTTGAAAACGAGATCGAAGAAGATATCAATGAGGAGATAGAGGAGGAAGTAGAGGAAGCAAGTAAGTCAGCAAAAAGACTAGAGCATGCTATAGATGTTTTAACTAAACTGGCAAGTGAGGCGGCTCAAAAACAAAAGGCTCGGCGCGAGGAAGCATTAAGACACGCAATTGAAGTTAAGAATGAGGCGCTTAAAAAGCAGGAAGAAAAATTGTTTGAGCAAGAGATGAAAAAACAGAAGAAACTTTTGGAAGCCCACAAGAAGGCTGTAGAGGAGGCTAGAGAAGCAATTGAAAAATCTCAAGAGGCGGCAGATCGCTTTAAGAAAGCAAAGAACGAAGTTGAAAATATAAAAAAGCAATCGGCTGAAGAGGTTTCCCAAAATCAAGAAGATGAAGATGAAGATGAGGATGAGGATGAAGATAATAGCGAAAAAAGCGAGTCAAGTGGCGCAAGGGGAGACAATATTGGGGAATGATAAAGCTTGGGGCAAAAGAGCTTAGGACAACGATTCCACAAGAGGAAGACTTAAGGAAAATTAAGAAAAACCCCATCTATATTATCCTTGACAATGTTTTGGATACCTATAATGTAGGTGGTATTTTTAGGTTGGCTGATGCAGTAGCAGCGGAAAGAGTGATTCTTTGTGGGGAGACAGAAACACCGCCGGATTCACGGATCAAGAAAGCTTCTATTAACACGACTGAGTGGGTTTCGTGGAAATACGCCTCAACTGCGGTTGGGGCAATATCAAATATCAAATATCAAATATCAAATATACAAATAATAGCCATAGAACAAAGCAAGAAAAGTGTCGGTTATGATAAGGCAGATTATCAATTTCCAATAGCATTAGTCGTTGGTCACGAATCCGAAGGAGTCTCGAAAGAGGTTTTGGAGATTGCAGACCAAATAGTCGAGATTCCGATGTGGGGAGTAAACAGGAGCTTAAATGTAATAGTGAGTTTGGGAGTTGTTTTGTACGAGGCTATGGGGAAAAATCCCTAGGTGCAGCTACAAATCCACCTCCCAGGTGGACAAGTAGGGTGCCAAGCTAGTCCACCTCGAAGGTGGGCGCGAGGAACAGATGAGCGATGCGATAGTCGAATCTACGAGCGTTCTCGTAGATTCTCAAATTAAAAATGAAAAATTAAAAATGAAAAATGGAGGAAACTTTTATAAGTTAAAAGCGAACGGTTCTGTGCTAGTGTTTGATGGATTTTTGAAAGTAAATCCTCTAGGTTTATCTGACAACAGATTGCCCAACTTTACTGTTTCGGAAAAGCTTAATTTAATTGATGTTTTGGAAAAAGAACACGAGACTTTACCTCCTCCTCGCTATAATGATGCGTCAATCATAAAAACTTTGGAGGAAAAAGGAATTGGAAGGCCTTCAACTTACGCAACAATTATCTCAACAATCGAATCTCGTCAATACATAGAAAGGGGGAATTCTTCGACAGATTCGGCAAGCTCACTGCAAGCAGGCTCAGGACGAGGATTTATTCCCACAGCAATTGGAGTTGCAGTGAATGATTTTCTGGTAAAAAATTTCTCGGAAATTGATGACATTCCATTCGCAGCTGACATGGAAGATAGTTTGGATGCGATTGCTCATGGAGAAAAAGAATGGGTCCCAATGATGAAAGAATTTTATACTCCATTTGAGAAAAAATTGGAAGAAGTGGAAGGCGCGAAAAGAGTAAAAATTCCAGTTGAAGAAACAACCGAAAAATGTCCAAATTGTGGATCTAATCTTGTAATTCGTACAGGCCGCTTTGGTAAGTTTTTGTCGTGTTCCAAATTTCCAGAATGTAAATTTACCAAGCCATTCACAGAAAAAACAGACTTGATCTGTCCAAAAGATGGTGGCCAGGTGGTTGTTAAAAAAACAAGAAAGGGCCGCAAATTCTATGGATGTTCAAATTACCCGGCCTGCAAATTTGCTGCTTGGAGAATAGAAGAAATAAGGAAAGCAAGATAAATTATTTATTCCAGGGCTTGTCAGGATATTTCGTAATTATATATTCGTATTTATCTAAACTCTGGCCAGTCGCTTCGTTAAAGAGGGGCGTTCCGCCTAGATAGACTGTATCTTTTGGATCTCCGTAAAGATTTCGATTATTTGTGATAATCCATCTGTCTATTTTCTGTTTTTCTTCTTGGCTGATTTGCTTGGACACGCTTGGCGATAACGGTGGTGGAGAGATTTGTTTTCTTTCTGATGTCAAAGACAGATTGTCTAACTGCTTTTTTTGAAGATCGATTATTTCTTGGTATCTTACTCCAAAAGCAAAACCAATAAGGGAGGAGGCTATTAAAACAAAAAGCGCTAAACCCTTTGTTAGTGGACTGACCTTTTTTAGCTCCTCGGGTACAACCATATTTTAAGTATTTCACCAAAAAATAAATTTGTCAAGCTAGAACATTTTTGCAAGAACTACTATTAAGATTAAGATTGCGACTTGATTTATAATGCC
>CAZPZA010000077.1:3266-4406 GCA_964590985.1 uncultured Gammaproteobacteria bacterium | reverse complement strand
TTTATTATCTTTTTTTCTGAATACGATTCCTCCGGATGAAAACTCGAATCTCATACCTAGTCCACCTCGAAGGAGTCGAGGTCTCTGCCTCGCCACCTTCGAGGTGTTTCTGTAGTAAACTTGCGCTCCCGATGGGAATCGAACCCATATCAGAGGATCCGGAATCCTCCGTTCTATCCGTTGAACTACAGGAGCTAAATCAAACTTAGCGGTAGGGGCGAGATTCGGACTCGCGTGAGACTTGCGCCTCTCATGGTTTTCGAGACCAGACAGTTTAACCACTCCTGCACCCTACCATAGGTTGCGTGCCTGAGAGGACTCGAACCTCCAACCGCTGGGACCGCAACCCAGTGTTCTGTCCATTGAACTACAGGCACTCAAAAAATCTCAAATGTCAGATCTCAAAACTCAAAGTTAAAACTTTACGCCTTAAGATTTATTTGTATTTTACTGCATCTGATTTTACGAAGCAACTTGTTTTAGGTTTTCTCCAGAGGAAAATTGCGCGCCAGCCAGTCTCCGGCTTTTTCCATAAATGTTTTTCTCACCACTTCTCTGTAAGGAAGATGGGGCAAAAGCGCGGATTTTACGTGTTGTTTATAGACATGATCTCCAAGCGTAAGAGTTATTTCTCCTGGAAAGAAAGAACGCGTTCTTATATTTACTACATCAACACCGTGCTGTTGGCTAAAATAAAAATCATATAACTCTTGCCAAATAAAAAAGTGATCTTCTATAGTAATACCTTCTGTGCTAATTCTGTAATGAAAGTTGGTAGGCGGAACCAAAGATAAAGCTACAGCCAGAAACAGCAGCGACAAAACCAAAAGCATAAGCGTGTATTGGGCAAAAAGAAAAAGAATGATTTCTATAAAGAACGTTATTAAAACCGCTGCTAGAAAGTACTGTTTTTTCCTTTTCTTAAATGGTCTTCCTGGCGCAGTCCAAGACAACAAAGTCTTTACGTCATTGGGGTGCTCTTTGTTTGGAGATTCGTGGCTTTGTGGAGACGGCAATTCTTTGGGTTCTTTTGGCAAGTCCAAATGCTCTTTTGGTAGATATTGTTCTGTACTAAAGGCAGTCATAATTATACTTTATATCAACAAGACATAGTAGTCAATAAGGCAAAGAAAGTTTATA
>CAZPZA010000077.1:1727-3166 GCA_964590985.1 uncultured Gammaproteobacteria bacterium | reverse complement strand
GACAATGCTAGTATTTGACATATGAATCAAGGAATCAATATTGCGGATTTGGTAAAAATTCATGATTGGCTATGGGAAATACCTAAAAATTTTAGAAGTGGAATGCAGGTGCCAGCAAGAGTTTATGCTTCGGAAAAAATGCTTAATGAGATTTTGGCCGATCGCTCTTTGGAGCAACTCGTTAATGTTGCAGCTTTGCCCGGCATACAAAAGTATGCCTTGGCAATGCCTGATATTCATGAAGGATATGGTTTCCCTATTGGAGGTGTGGCTGCTTTTGATGCCAAAGAAGGAATAATTTCTCCTGGGGGGATAAGCTACGACATCAACTGCGGTGTAAGATTGCTTCGATCAAATCTAACAATCGAAGAGGTCAGGCCTCGTTTAAAAGAGTTGGGACGCGCTATTTATAGAGAAGTTCCATCAGGTGTTGGAAGAGGAGGCAGACTAAAGCTAAAAGGAAAAGATTTAGACGAAGTGCTTAAAGAAGGAGCGCAGCATTTGGTGGAGCTTGGGTATGGTAAGGCGGAAGATTTGAAGCATTTAGAACAAATGGGTAGGCTGGAAGAAGCTCAACCAGAATTAGTATCTGAAACAGCTAAATCTCGTGGCCAAGATCAGCTAGGCACAATGGGCGCTGGTAATCATTTTGTGGAAGTGGAGCAAGTTGAAAAAATATTTGACAAAGAAACAGCGGCAAAACTTGGTTTGTTTGAAAATCAAATAATAGTTCTTATTCACACAGGGTCTCGGGGTCTTGGACACCAAGTGGCAAGTGATTATATTCGTATCATGGTGCAGGTCATGCCAAAATATAAAATTACTTTGCCTAACAGAGAGCTTGCTTGTACTCCATTTAGATCAAAAGAAGGTCAAAACTACTGGCAGGCTATGGCAGCAGCAGCTAATTTTGCTTGGGGCAATAGGCAACTGATTACTTTTGAAGTAAGAAAGGCATGGCAAGATACATTGGGACAAGCAGCTTCGAATTTAGACATTGTTTATGATGTTTCTCACAATATTGCCAAATTAGAATCAGGATTTATAGTCCATAGAAAAGGAGCAACACGCTCATTTCCCGGACAGCCAGTTTTGATTCCAGGCAGCATGGGAACATTCTCGTATGTATTGGTAGGTCAAGAGCAGTCGCTTAAAGAGACTTTTGGGTCAAGCTGCCATGGTGCGGGACGCAGAATGTCTAGATCCAAAGCGAAAAGAGAAATCCGAGGCTCTGAATTAAAAAAAGAGCTTCTTAACAAAGGTATAGTTATCAATGCAGGATCCTTGTCTGGGCTTGCCGAAGAAGCGCCCCAGGCTTACAAAGACGTTAACGAGGTTGTAAATGTAGTTCAAAGCGCTGGTATTGCAAGAAAAGTGGCGCGTCTTAAACCACTCGCAGTAATCAAAGGCTGACTCAAGTACCAGCAAACTGTGGCAAA
>CAZPZA010000077.1:0-1627 GCA_964590985.1 uncultured Gammaproteobacteria bacterium | reverse complement strand
CTGTGGCAAAGCCCATTCTATATATTCAGACCTATTCCATGTTTTAAACCATTTCTTCATAATCTATACTCCGTGCAATTATTCTACTAGTTTATGTTTCTTAGTAAAAGCTCTACCTGAACCACTTTTAAGATACTTTTCAAAATTAAAAGCTTTATATCTATCTCTAAAAGCAAAATAACATGATAATTTTACAGGCAGTCGATCTTTAGTTGCTGGAATCTGACCATTATGATGTCTTGTAAGCCTATTTTGTAAGTCAGACGTACAGCCAACGTAAAGTCTGTTGTCGTTGCATTTAAAAATATATACATAGCGCATAAAGGCGGCTTTGACTCGCCGTAGCTTCGCCGGCATAAAGAGCTTCGGCGAAGCGAACGCGGACTGCGTCTCGCCGAAGCCTCGCCGCTACAATTAGACTAAAGCTTGTAAATAGCTTTAAGTCAAAAAGGCAAAACCCGCCTTCGCTGAAGCTACGGCGAGGCGAAGGCGGAGGGTATGGGAGTCGAACCCATTGGCCCCTTGCGGGGCGCGGTTTAGCAAACCGCTCTCGTTACCGTCTGAGTCACCCTCCTTAAAAGTTATTATAAAGGTTTTTTCTAGTCTTGACAAGTATGACAAAAAACTATAAAATTGTCATACCGCGTCAGACGCGGTCATGCTATGCAACAAGTAACTGTGGGCACAAAATATCAAATAGTTATTCCTAAAGAAATTCGCGAAAAGGTCAAAGGAATCATTCCTGGAGCAAAAGTGAATGTTTATTCTAACGGAAAAGACGCTATTGGGATAAAGTCGGAATCAAAAAATTGGGCAGAAAGAACTCGTGGTATCGCAAAAAATGCTTGGAAAAACATTGACACTACAAAATATCTTGATAATTTAAGAAATGAATGGGATAAAAAAATATAAACTGATTGGGATTGATAGTAATCTTTTTATATATCATTTTGAAGAAAATCCACAGTTTGTTTCTGCGACACAGCTCGTTTTCAATCAGCTCTCTGATGGAAACTTAAAGGCAGCAACAAGTATTATTAGTGTTATTGAGATATTGTCTTATCCATTGCCACCCAAAATCTTAAAACAAATAGAAGAGAGTTTTCAGCTTGTACCAAATCTTACTGTATATGACGTAGATGGGGCTATAGCAAAGGAAGCAGCAAAAATTCGAAGAAAGCATGGATTCCGATTACCAGATGCCATCCAATTAGCTACTGCTAAAAAAGCAAAAGCAGACATTTTTATTACCAATGATCGAAGCCTTAGGCAATTTAAATCACTAAAGGTTATTCTAATTACAGAGCTTGATTTCTTGTAGTGGCAGCCTCTATTTGGTATACTCAACCTAATATGGAGAGGTCGCATAGTGGACTATGTGGATGTTTTGCTTTGTCCACTGTAGTCTTGACGAAGGTGGAAAAACCGTGGAGAGGTGCCCGAGTGGTTTAAGGGGATAGTCTTGAAAACTATTGTGGTAATACCACCGCGAGTTCGAATCTCGCCCTCTCCGCCAGTTGGGAAATGAAATCATTGGCTCGCCCGCCCCGACTTCGCTAAAGCTACGACGGGCAAGTACGCGGGCTCGCCAGCCGTTTTTCGGGGAAATTTCAAGCCGTTTTGAATT
>CAZPZA010000076.1:0-4521 GCA_964590985.1 uncultured Gammaproteobacteria bacterium | reverse complement strand
TGTGAATAAATTACAAACCAGGTTTGTTCTAGCTTGACAAACAAGGATAAAAGGATTACTCTTTTTACATGCCCTACCGCAAAACTCCAATTGTATCGGGTGAAATTTACCATGTTTTTAACAGAAGTATTGCAAGACAACACATTTTTCTAAACCAGAGAGATTATCAACGCGCTATAGAGACTATAGACTTTTACAGATACAGAAAGTTGCCCTTACGATTTTCACACTTTAATCGATTAGCTTTAGAACAAAAGCAAGAGTTTATAAATAATCACATGAGAGATAGTAAGCCAATGCTGGAGATTTTTGCTTACTGTATTATGCCAAATCACATACACTTCCTTTTGCGGCAAATTCTGGATCATTCAATTTCTGATTTTATGCGAAACTTCCAACACAGCTACTCTAAATATTTCAACACAAAAAGAGAGAGGACTGGATCTCTATTTCAATCAATGTTTAAAGCGGTGCGAGTAGAATCAGATGAACAGCTCTTGCATGTTTCACGCTACATACATTTAAATCCTGTCACTGCGTATATAATAAAAATAGATGATCTTATTCACTATCCGTGGTGTTCATTCAAAGACTACATAGAATCTTTCGATAACTCTCTTGTAAACACTAAAGTCATCATGGAATACTTCAAGTCACAGGAAGAATATAAAAAATTTGTTTTTGATCAGGTTAAATATCAAAAATCGCTTGTAAAAATAGAACACCTGCTTTTAGAATAATAGAACATAGAAATATAGAAAATAGAATAACCCGGTTTGTCTAATTAAGACAAACCTGGTTTGGAAAATTTGGACGACAAGATAATAAAAATAAACCCAGATAAACTTAATTGACCCCTTGACATGTTAAAAAAGACCGTTTATTATATAAATATGCTCAAGCGTTCATATATTAGCGGTCACCAAGAACACCCTCATTATTTTAGTGATTCTCAAATTGCTTTACTTTCAAAGTCGGTTGATTTTTCTTTGGAAGAGGTAGAAATAATGAAAATAATTAAAAACCTTTCGGATCCTACAAAATTAAAAATCTACTTACTTTTGAATAAAGTAGAAGAAATTGCTGTGGCTGATTTGACTAATATTTTAGGCCTCACTCAATCTGCAGTATCTCACGCACTTTCTGATTTAAAAAATCTTGGACTTGTAGTAGCACGAAGATGCGGACACCTGATTTGTTACTCGTTGACAAAATCAAAAGAAAAAAGAAGACTCTTGAGTTTTTTTGAGAGACTAAATTAAAAATGGTAAATAGAAACAGAATTATTTTTGTCTCAACTATTATCATAGTTATTGCTGGGCTTTTTATCTGGCAAGTGTTTTTGCGGGGTGATTTTAATTTGCCAAAAGGGGGAGAAACAAAACTTGAGAAAATAGAAATTGGAGAGGCCGAAAAAGAGATTATGGTTACAGATGGAGTTAAGCACAGTATTCCATTGGACGAAATATTAAGCGGCGGGCCGCCCAAAGACGGCATTCCTTCGATTGACAATCCAAAATTGGTATCAATTAAAGAAGCTAATGAATGGTTAAAGGATAACGAGCCGGGTATTGCGTTTTCAAGAGACGATACACATCGTTTTTACCCTTATCAGATTATAGTCTGGCATGAAATTGTAAATGATACAGTAGAGGGAGAAAGAATTCTTGTTACTTATTGTCCTTTATGCCTTACTGGTTATGTTTTCGATCCGCTTGTGTTGGGCGAGCGAGTGGAATTTGGTACTTCTGGCAAGCTTTGGAAATCAAACCTTGTTATGTATGATCGAAAGACCGATAGCCTTTGGTCGCAAGTTTTAGGCGTTGCAGTAGTTGGCGAAATGACTGGTACCAAGCTTAAAGTACTCACTTCAGACCAGATACTTTTTGGTAAATGGAAAAAGCAATTTCCAAATGGAGAAGTTCTGTCGCGCGATACAGGCGCTTCGCGATTTTACGGATCAAGCCCTTATGGGGACTATTTCTCTGTAACTAATCTTTCTTTGTCTCTTGCCAAGCCCACCGACACAAGACTTTCAAACGATGCTTTTGTGTTTGGAATTGTTATCAATGATAAAGCCAAGGCATACAACACAGAGTCAGTAAAAGCAAAAGGCACGGTAGTTGATGTTTTCGAAGGGACAAAGCTAATACTTCGTTACGATAAAGAACTAGATGTTGTGAGAATGTTTAAAAAGTTGAAAGATGGCAAAGAAGAACGCATCAATCCGTTTAGTGCTTTTTGGTTTTCTTGGGCAGCGGCCCATCCAGAAACCGAACTTTATGAATAAACTTTTAATTACTATTGTTATAGCGCTTGCCGTGCTGGGAGGAGGGTTTGCTGTGTTTTCAAACTCGAATAAACCAGGTAGCCCTGCTGATACTCCTATTGACAATACGCCAAATTTTGAAAAAGCGCCTGATTTTAGTTTAGAAGACTACAACGGTAATACTGTAAGTCTTTCGGATTTTGAGGGAAGACCTCTTGTTATTAATTCTTGGGCTTTTTGGTGTCCGTTTTGCAAAGAAGAATTAGACGATTTTGCCAAAATACAAAAAGAGGTAGGAGATAAAGTGGATATTATCGCCATTAATCGGGCAGAATCACTAAAAGTTGCCAAAGACTTTACAGACGAGATTGGAGTAACTGATGATTTGATATTTCTTTTAGATCCAAATGATTCGTTTTACAAATCAATAGGGGGATTTTCCATGCCAGAGACGATTTTTGTTGATAAAAATGGAAATATCTTGGAGCACAAACGAGGTCCTATGGATGTAGAGGGGATTAGGGAAAAGGTGGAGAAGTTACTAGAATTTTGAGAATTTTAATTTATTTGTGATTTGTGATTTTGAATTTGGAATTTGTAAATATATGGATTTCTCTTTGATTATCCCAGCATTTATAGCAGGCGTACTTACTTTTTTAGCTCCTTGCACTTTGCCTTTGGTGCCCGGGTTTTTAGGTTTTATAAGCGGTGTTTCACTTTCCGATTTAAAAGACGAGGAGAAACAAAAAAAGGCGCGTCTAAAGATTTTTCTGACCGGCTTATTTTTTATGGTTGGTTTTAGCATTGTGTTTATTACCTTAGGAACACTTGTTGGGTTTATTGGAGCCACTGTTTTAGCGCCGTATAGATTGTGGCTTGGCAGAATTGGGGGAATTTTTGTAATAATTTTTGGTCTTTTTATGATGAATGTTATTAAGATTCCAATTCTTGCTCAAGAAAAAAGATGGAATATGCCTACCATCTTTGAGCGTGGAAACCCTGCTAATTCTTTGATTCTGGGTTCTGCTTTTGCCTTTGGCTGGACTCCATGTGTTGGGCCAATTCTTGGAGCAATTCTAACCCTGGCTGCTGTATCAACCACTGCTCTTGATGGCGCAATACTTCTGGCTGTTTTCTCACTAGGCCTTGCGATTCCTTTTTTGGCAATTGCCCTTGGCATTAGTTCTGCCGCGCAATATTTAAATAAAATATCAAAATACCTTAATGCTGTTTCTGTTGCTGGAGGGGCATTTTTGATATTTTTGGGCATTCTTCTTGTGACCGATTCTATGGGAGCATGGATATCGTTTTTCTTTCGTACGTTTGATTTTATAAACTACGAGCGTTTACTTAAGTATTTATAAATATTATAATCATTATAAATGTTGTAAAACTATGAAACCTACCAAATTGAAGACAAAAATATTTTTAGATGGTGGTGATCCAAGAGAAACAAAAGAGATTTTGAATCTTTTGGGGTTTCTTGATGGCCAAACTACCAATCCAACACTTATTTCCAAAAACCCCCAAATTTCAAAAAGATTGGAAGAAGGCTCTAAATTTAGCAAGGAAGAGATACTAAATTTTTACCGCGATGTGGTTGAGGAGATTTCAGCCTTAATTCCAGATAGATCAATTTCGGTTGAGGTGTATGCAGATAAAAACACAACTTCACAGCAGTTGTTAGAACAGGGAAGTGTTATGTTTTCTTGGATACCCAATGCCCACATAAAATACCCCACAACTTTTGAGGGGTTAAAAGCGGCAGAGCAATCTACTAGGCAAGGTTTGCGAGTTAATATGACACTTTGTTTTTCACAAGAACAGGGAGCGGCTGTTTATGCAGCAACCCGTGGGGCTAAAAGAGGGCAGGTTTTTGTCTCGCCATTTGTAGGCAGACTTGATGATAAAGGAGAAGATGGAATGAGTCTTATTGAAAATATCCTTAAAATGTATAAAGAAGGAGATGGACATGTAGAGGTGTTGACTGCAAGCGTAAGGAATCTCAATCATTTTCTATATGCTATAAACTTGGGATCTGATATTATTACTGCTCCATTTAAAATCTTAAAAGAGTGGAGAGAATTGGGAATGCCTTTGCCAGATAATAATTTTGTTTATAAAGCGGAGCATCTTTCAGCTATTCCTTATAAGGAACTTGACCTTAACAAACCTTGGCAGGAATACAATATTTCTCAAAAGCTAACAGATGTTGGGATGGAGAAGTTCTCGAGAGATTGGAATGAGATTAT
>CAZPZA010000075.1:0-4587 GCA_964590985.1 uncultured Gammaproteobacteria bacterium | reverse complement strand
TTTATCTCTCCTCCGGAGAACGCCCCCGTGTCAGATTTTTTGAAGGGATTGAAGGGCTACGCACGATGCAAAACGAATTTTTAAAATCAAAAGAAAAAGAAATATTCAGTTTTTCGTCTGCAGACGATATGTTGAGGATTTTTCCGAAGCACCCTTCTGAATACTCGCCTCGCAGGGTCAAAAAGGGAATTTTTTCTAAATTAATTTATACAGGATCCGCTGGAAAAATATTAAAAGAATCGGATCCGGAAATGATGCGGGAAGCAAAATATGTTCCGCCGGAGCGCTTTCCTTTTACTTGCGATGTAGCGATCTATGGCAACCGTGTAGCCGTCTCGGCGCTCCGCAAAAAACCAATGGGCGTGATTATTGAAAGCCAAGAAATCGCAGATTCATTTAGAGCTATTTTCAATCTCGCATGGGAGTCTATTTAAAAATCTAGGGCTGTCGCAAGACAGCCCGTTGAGGTTTCGATTTTTCACTAAAATTTTTTAAATAAAAACCAAAACCAACCATTCTACCGCCAAAAACGCTCTTGTGGGCTATTAATGCCCGGCTCGAGATCATATTAAAGCAACTTTGCGCTACCCGGTTACTTCTAACTTCCAGCCTCAAACATCTCACCTCTCATTTTTTACCATCCCATTTGGCCCCACCCCCTCTCGTTGCTGATTCTTGCTATATTATAGCAAATCTATATAAATTGTCAATAGCGCTTTCGTCATTTAAACCAAACCTAATGGCTTTATCACCACACGGCGGTCTAGACCTTCGCCGACCGATTCGGTTGAGATATCTGGGTATTCCTGTAAAACGGTGTGGACAACCCGACGCTCATAAGCATTCATCGGGCGCATTTCCGCTTCTTTTTTGAAATACCTTACGCGCTGGGCGTGCATTCTGGCGTTGTCTTTAATTTCTTCAAGCCGTTTTTTGTTATAGTCGTTTATATCTATCAAAAACCATGGATTTGCGCCGGCAAATTTTTGCTCGTAAATCCTTTTTACCAAAAAAGTAAGTGCGGACAAATGTTTGCCGCCCTCGCCGATCAAAAGTGGGGCGTCAGCGGTTTTGATAATAAACCAACTATCCTCGCCGCCTTCTTGAAATTCAACAGAATGATCCATCCCCATCAAATCAAGGATTCTTTTGATAGATGAATCTATAAACTCTATTTGTTCTTTTTTTATATTTTCGTTCTCGTTCTGCATATTATGAAGCTATCGCAGCGGCTCGCCGCCGCACAATCGCTTCATGGATTATAGCAAAAACATTCATCGCCGTCCAGTAGAGGGCGACGGCTGCCGGCAAACTAAATCCAATCGCAAAAATCATAACAGGAAACGTATAAGCCATCATGCGCTGCATGTCGCTCCCTGTGCTTTTAGTTTGGTCCTCTGTTTTGGGTGGGCTAGCCAGCTTCATCTGCGCGTACTGCGAAACCCCCGCAAGCGCCGCCAGAACCGGGCTCGCGGAAGTAAGCTCAATTAGCCCCAAAAACAAAGTATTAATATTTTCGGGAATTTGGACAAACGAATAAATATATTGATATTCAAAAGAAGCCCCGTGCTGAAAAACCTGAAAAAGAGCGAAAAGAAGAGGAAACTGCACAAGCACAGCCAAAAGCCCGGAAAGCGGATTTACTCCGTGCGCGCGGTAAAGCTCCATAATCGCTTTATTCTGCTCTTCTTTGTTTTTTTTGTCTTTATAAATTTTTTTAAGCTCCGGCTCCAGTTTTTTCATCGCGCTTTGCGTTTTGATCATGCTATGAGTCAACGGGAACGTTAAAATACGCGAAAGCAAGGTCAACAAAATCACAGCGAGCCCGAGGTCGCGTCCTGGTAAAACCGACGTTAAAAACAAAAGACCGTTCAAAAGCGGCCTGTAAAAAACCTCGTTATATGCTAATTTTAGAAACGACATATTTTATATCTTTTTTGAGATCTTGATAATTTGGGACTTTCTTATCTTGCCCTAGTTTTAAAAAAAATACCACATCAGTTCCGCGCGGAATAATAACATTTGAGTTTCTTACAATTTCACTTATTCGCCTACGCACCAAATTTCTAGGCGCGGCGCTTTTCTTGGGTCCTGATACAATAAAAGCCGTATTATTAGCGCCTTTTGTGTACCTCATAGAAACAAATTTACCGCCAGCAAACCTTGTTTTGCGGATATTTTTAAAAAATAGGTTAATTTCTTTCCTGGTCAAATCTAAATGGTGAGTTTATATCTTTCTTTTCTACGCCTACGCTGCAAGGTCTTACGGCCGGAAGTTGATCCCATTCTCTTCAAAAATCCATGAGATCTCGCTCTTTTCCTTTTTTTTGGCTGATATGTAACCGACATACTTTTTCATTCTACAATGATTTGCGATTTTTGCAATATACACAATAAATCCACAGCCTGTTAACATCTTTTACAATGCAAATATTATCTATAACTTTTATAGTTAAAACATGATGGCCATGGAAGAAGTTTGGAATAAGACTTTATCTGAAATTGAGTTGACTATTTCGCGGGCAAGTTTTGTAACTTGGTTTAAAGATACATATATCGCAGATCAACAGGACGGCACAATAACAGTTTCTGTGCCAAATAACTTTTCCAAAGAGTGGCTTGAAAACAAGTACCACAAGTTTATTTTAAAATCCGTAAGATCTATGGTGCCGAGCGTAAGGTCTGTTAACTATGTTATATCTCAATCTGCCGCGCAGACCCCCAAAAAACCAAAAAAGGAAATTGTGCTGGCTCCTGATGAACAACTGGAATTTAAGGAGTTTTATATAGATCCTAAAACTAATCTAAACCCAAAGTATACGCTGGATTCTTTTGTCGTTGGTTCTTTTAACGAGCTTGCCCACGCCGCGGCTTTGGCAGTAATTAAAAACCCGGGCAGGGTTTATAATCCTTTGTTTATATATGGGGGCGCCGGTTTGGGAAAAACTCACCTGCTTCAGGGTATTGGAAATGCGCTGTGCAGGGCGAATCCGCAAAGTAAGATACAGTATATAACATCCGAAAGATTCGGAAATGAACTTGTATCTTCAATCCAAAATAATTTTGTCCATAATTTTAAAGATAAATATAGGGATTGCGATCTTTTGGTTGTTGATGATGTGCAATTTTTCTCCGGAAAACAAAAAACACAAGAAGAATTTTTCCACGCGTTCAATACTCTTTATGACGCGGGCAAACAAGTAGTGTTTTCATCTGATAAATCTCCAAAATTAATACCCGATATAGGCGAAAGGCTTCTTTCAAGAATGGAGGCCGGCGTTATAGTAGATATTTCTGAGCCTGAATATGAATCGCGCCTTGCTATTTTAAAAACAAAGGCTGCTGAAAAAAATATATCACTTCAGGAAAAAACAATTGAGCTTATTGCCTCAACTGTGCAAAAAAATATAAGAGAGTTGGAGGGAGCTTTAAATACTGTGTGGATTAAGTCGCGGCACCAGAATAGGGAATTGGCTCTTGACGAAGTCAAAAATATTTTAAATAAAAACCTAAAACCGCGGCAAGGGCTTACTTTTGGACATATAGTAAAAGCTGTTGCCGAATATTACGATATACAGGAAAAATCTATTTATGAACACACCAGAAAAACAGAGATAGTAAAACCGCGCCAAATCGCGATGTATTTGGTAAGGGAGGACTTACAGGGATCTTATCCTTTTATAGGCGCCAGATTCGGCGGCATGGACCACACAACAGCTATCCATGCTTACGAAAAGATTTCAAAAGAAATTAAAAAGAATTCTAAACTTGAAGATGAGTTGAGGGCTGTGCGTGAAAAATATCAGAATTATAAATAAAAACTTTTTATTAAGCAGATATGCACAACTTACAACAATTAACAATTAACAATTAACTTTTAACTAAAACGGTTTTTTAACCAATTCACAAATTCACATGTTAATTAATAATAATTTATTAAATATTTAAATTTTAAAATATTTAATAAATAAATTAGTTTAAATTCTTTAAATATTTAAATATAAAATAAAAACATGAAAATACAATGTTTGGTTTCAAATCTTAAAAATGCTGTTTTTGCGGCAGAACGCGTAACTTCAAAAAATCAAACTTTGCCTATTTTGGGAAGTATTTTTATTACAACAGAGCGCGAGAAAATAAAAATAAGAGCTACTAATCTTGAAAGCGCTTTAGAAATTGATCTTGCAGGTAAAATAAGTGAATCTGGGTCTTTGGCTGTGCCCGCAAGAGCACTTGCAATGTTTATAGCCGGTATTTCCGACGAGCAGATTAGTCTGGAATCACAAAAAAATAGCCTCTTTATCAAAACACCAAAAACACAGACGTTAATCAGGGGTTATTCGCCGGAAGATTTTCCTTTATTCCCAAAAATCGAAACCACACACAAATTTGAACTACCTTCTGCGGAGTTTAAACACTCTATACTTTCGGTTCTTCCGGCGGTTAGTGTATCTGATATTAAGCCGGAGATTGCCAGCGTCTATTTGAATATTTTTAAAAACAACATAAAATTCGCCGCAACAGACTCTTTCCGCCTTGCGGAAAAAAAACTCGTTTCAAAAAACAATTATTCAGATAAGCAAGTTT
>CAZPZA010000074.1:0-4597 GCA_964590985.1 uncultured Gammaproteobacteria bacterium | reverse complement strand
AGAAAAGAAAAAGATCTGACTTCACAAGACGAGGTAGATTTATGTAAATGGGCAAGAAAAAACCACAAAAGCGATTTGGTAACAATTACGCATTTTCCCACATCTGCCAAGCCTTTTTATATAATGCCTGATCGCAAAGATCCGAAATATTCATTAAGTTACGATTTGCTCTTTAGGGGAGTAGAAATTTTAAGTGGAGGTCAAAGAATTAATGACTATAATCAATTGGTCAACGCAATTAAAGAGCACGGCATGAATCCCAAAAGTTTTAAGATGTATCTTCAGGCATTTAAGTATGGCATGCCTAAAGAGGGCGGATTTTCTTTTGGTCTTGAACGAATAACCATGAAGCTTTTGGGACTTTCCAATATTCGAGAAGCCAGTCTTTTTCCACGAGACATGGAAAGGGTAGATGAAAGATTTTCAAAAATAGACAGCGATGCTAAAAAAAGTTATCAAAAAAACAACAGGCAAGTTTGACTTGTCAAAAAAACTTTTAAGTAAAAAAGACGGAGCTTTATATATTTTACTGTTTGCTCTTGTTATCGTACTATTTGTAATAGCTGGTTTAGATATTGCTCTTCAAAGATATAATGCTGCAAAACAAGTTCTTACTGCACCAATTTTGGCTAACGTTTCCGAATATCCGATTCTTTCTAGAGACAAGTTTCCCGATATCTCGGCCAAGGCCGCTTTGGTTATGGACAAGGATTCACAAGTAATTCTTTTTACCAAAAATGCAAGTTTATTATTTTCTATGGCATCAACGGCCAAAATAATGACTGCTCTTATTGCTTTGGATTATTACAAGCTAGATGATATTTTAACCATAAAAACAGAGGGAGTAGGAGGAATAACAATAGGTTTAAAAAAGGGAGAGAAGGTCAAGTTTGAAGATTTGCTATATGGTCTGCTTTTGCCATCCAGCAACGACGCAGCGATGGCTTTGGCCCAAAACTATAAGGGCGGCGAAGACGCCTTTATTGACAAAATGAACGAATATGCCAAACGTTTAAGCCTTTTTAATACAAGTTTTAGAGATCCTGCTGGACTCGATGAGGGAGATTATACCACTCCTTTAGAATTGGCTCGCCTTGCTTCCATAGCTTTAAAAAACAAACTTTTCTCCCAAATAGTTGCGACAAAACAAGCAGAAATTAGCAGTCTGGATGGAAAATTTTCCTATTCTGTTTCCAACCTAAACCAATTATTAGGAATAGATGGGATAAACGGAATTAAAACAGGATTTACAGAAGAGGCAGGACAAGTTTTGGTTTCCTCCAAAGAAACAGCCGACGGACATACTTTAATAAGCGTTGTTATGAATAGCAAAGATCGGTTTTCAGACACAAAAAAACTTTTAGACTATATCTCCAAGAACCTTACCTATGAAGATCCTTCGACTCGCTGATGCTCGCTTGGGATAAAGCTGGGGATCAATTATGATCCATCTTCAGTTATTTATCCATTCATCCTTAATAGCAGAAACGTAAGCCACAAAATCATCGTCTCCTTCAAAAACAACAATTGGCATTAAATATTTTTGTTCTTTTTCTTCTATATAGTATGCCAAGAAAACATTTTTTATAAGAATCTCATTTTCTGTTCCAAAATAAGATAGGACGTAAGCCTTTCCTTCCTGTAACATATCAAAAGCTTGGGAAGAAGTAAAAATAGGGTATGTAGCATAATCATTCGATACGTTTTTGTATTGAAAAGAAGCCTCAACTACTTCTGGATTTTGTCCACCGGCAATTAACGCATAGATTGTAGAATGATGAGAATTAGGATAACGCATAGGTAAGCTGTTTATGTTTTTTTGGGGAAAATCTACTCTTATTATTTGCGCGGTAGATTGGTCTGCGGGAACTATTGTGTAGTTTTTGATTGCATAAAGCGATGTTTTTGTTTGTGTTTCATCTAAATCCTCTGGAAAAGATGATAAAGACTTAAGAAACGATTTAGCAGTGGCAATAGCTTGGTCAGGCTGCGCCAGATTATTTTGTCCAATTGTTGCATCCGTAAGAAACGATGTAGAAAACACAAAATTAGACGAGGAAATATTGTAGGAGATTTGTCTTAATTTGATTCCTCTATCGACCCATTGGTAAGTGTTTTCGGAAACAAAAGATTTTTGGTTTTTAAAACCAAGCAGCGAAACTTTTTCTTGGGCTCTGTCTAAAGACAAAAAATCAACTTTGCCTGGATCGATTTTATATACTTTAACTCTATCTGGAAGCTCCAAAAGTTTGCCAGTAAGAGTGTCAATAACATACTTTGCGTCTTTTACTTCTTGGCTTTTTGGAAATTCAATTGCAGGTAGCTTTCCAAAAGAAACAGTTGGGGGCGGCAAAGGTGTGGGAATTATCTTTTCTTTAATCACCATGCCAAGATAGACAACAAGAAAAAGAATTGCCAAGATGCTTCCCCATTTGAGCACAAAGCGTGTTTCCGCTCTAACCTTGCTAAGATTCGGCATACCTTGAGTATAAAAGAAAATTGGGGTACAATGCAAGCATGGTAAGAGTTCGTATAGCTCCAAGTCCAACAGGAGTTCCTCATATTGGCAACACAAGAACTGCACTTTTTAATTATTTGTTTGCAAAGCACAATAACGGAAAGTTTATTGTAAGAATCGAGGATACGGACAGAGCCCGTTTTATCAAAGAGGCAAAATCTGCGATTTACGAAATACTTAAATGGTTGGGGCTTAAGTGGGATGAAGATTATGTTCAGTCAGAAAGACTGGCTATTTATAAAGAGCACGCGCAAATTCTTGAAAAAAAAGGATATCTATATGAAGATAATGGCGCATTTAGGTTTAAAATGCCCAAAAAGGGAGAAACGCATTGGGTAGATGCGATTGGAAATAAAAAAATAGTTTTTCAAAATAAGACTCAAGAAGATTTCGTTGCAATAAAATCAGATGGTTATCCAACATATAATTTTGCAAATGTGGTGGACGATCGTTTAATGACCATAACTCACGTCATAAGAGGAGATGAATTTATTTCTTCTACCCCAAAGCATATCCAGATTTACAAAGCATTTGGTTGGGAACAGCCTGTTTTTGCCCATCTTCCAGTAATAGTTGGTTCGGATCGCCAAAAACTATCAAAGCGCCATGGCGCAAAATCGGTTCTTGATTATAAAAACGAGGGGTTTTTAAAAGAAGCAATTATAAACTTTATGGCACTTTTAGGATGGAGTCCAAAAGGCGATAAAGAAATATTGTCAATGGATGAGATGACAAGACTTTTTGATTTGAAAGATGTTAATACTAATTCCCCGATTTTTAATATAGAGAAACTTTTATGGTTTAATGGGTATTATATAAGGCAACTTTCAGTTAGCGACTTAAAGTCAAAACTTAAAAGTCAAAAGTCAAAATTACAACTCAAAATTCAAAATTTAAGGGACGGTCTGTTAGATAAATTAATTGAGTTAGGAAAGACAAGAATGAAGACCCTGAACGATTTTGAAAAACTTGCGCTGCACTTCTTTGAAGAACCCAAAATAAAACTTGATCAGAATGAGCAAATTATTGTTAAACAACTTGTAGAACAGTTGTCAACAATTCAGCAATTTAACAATTCAACAATTCTTGCAAAATTAAAAAATGTAATGGTTAAAAACAATATCCGTATGCCTGTCTTATACAAAATACTAACAGGTAACGAATCCGGTTTGCCACTTCCTGAATCCTTAGAAATTTTGGGTAAAGAAAAAACTTTGCACAGGCTTAAAAGATTAATACAATGATTTCTGTCGAGTTACGCTTGGCTTTTGCCAAGCTTGTTTCTGTAGTTTTTCATCCAGCAATTCTTATTTTGCTTTTGCCCTTCTTGGTAATTTATAGACAAACAGCAGGTAGTTTTTATGCCATGAAATGGCAAATATTCTCGTCTCTTTTTGTATTTTTGGCAGGTTTTTTAGTGTATCTTGGGGAAAGAGTAGGTGTTTTTTCCGATGCGGACATAAGCAAAAGAACAGAAAGGGATAAATTTTATTTAATGATTACTATTCTTACAGTTTTGTTTATGGCTATAGCAATAATTCTTGAAGGAATAATATTTGTTCCTGTGATTATTGCTTTTGGCGTGCTTTTTGGAGTTTTGTTGTTTGCGGCGTTGAATCATATTCTTAAGATAAGCATTCACAGCGGTGTAATGTGCACTTTTGTTGTAACTATGGGGTTACTGTATGGCATTAACGCTTTTTTTGCTACAATATGGATATTGCCTCTTGTTATATGGGCAAGAGTGGTTCTAAAAAAACATAGTTTTAAAGATGCGTTTTGGGGAGCATTTCTTGGCGCAGGTATAACTCTTGGCACTTTTTTTATTGGAAGGGGTTTATTGTAACTTATGCTAAGTCACAGATCATTACTTAAATCTTTTACATATTCTTTTGAGGGGTTAATCCAGGCAATTCGGCAGAATCAGAACTTAAGAATTCATATGGCAATAGCGGTAGTTGTTATAATTCTTGGTTTGGTACTAAAAGTGAGTCCGTTTGGAATGGGAATTTTAGCAGTTTTGATTTTGCTTGTTATAATGGCAGAAATGGTAAACACAGCGCTTGAGGAAATGGTTGA
>CAZPZA010000073.1:0-4606 GCA_964590985.1 uncultured Gammaproteobacteria bacterium | reverse complement strand
ACTTGCCAACTTGTGATATGGCAAGAGAGTTTTCTATGGAGGCAGAGAATTTTTTAGCTTGGGTAAGCTTGGCTTTAGTCAGGATTCCTCCAATATCAAGAACCATGAGTATTCCACCAGCAAGAAGACCCAAAAGAGCAACAGTGACTAGGAGTTCGATGAGAGTAAAGCCCTTTGAGAATTCTATATTGTAATCTTGTTTCATTGAATATAGAGAAATTAGAAAATTGATTGTTAACAGCTCAAAACTCAAATATCCCACCTTCGTTCGGCTTCGCCGAACTTCGGCGGGCAGGCAAAAATCAAAGCCAAGCTCAAAGTTCAAAACTTTTTGGCTTTACGTTTTAGGCTGTGGCTTTGCGCTTTGACTTTTGCATTTTGCGCTTTTATGTTACACTTCCTCCCTCCCAATTATCACCACCACATCCGTATCCTCGGATTCTTCGAGGGTTTCGTTTTCGTCAAGAAGATACAACTTGCCAATTTCCTCTCTTAGAAGATCTAAATATTCTTTGGAAACATGTTTCTTGGCTTTAATTATTGTTTTTTCGTAAGTCGAGGCATCTGCGTTGCCTATATCCTCAACAATAAAATCTGCTTCTTCAAGAATGTCCCTAACTTTTGCCGCCTCTCCGGCAGTGCCGCTGCCGTTTAGAACTTTAATTGAGAATTCCGATGGATCTGCCTCAAGATCAGCCGAAGCGGTGGCCTCCTCTGGCTTTGGAGATGGAGAAGCCTGCAAAGGAGTAGGAATCGGCTCTTCCTTTTTCTCTCCACTCTTTAAAAGAACTTCTTGCCTAAAATAATACAAACCTCCTCCAACTAGAGCCAGAAAGATTATGAAAGCCAAGATTATCCATAATTTACCTTTTTTGTGTTCTGGTCCGCTGTTTTGCAAAGGAGGCGTTGTGTCGCTCCCTGCGGACGGCGCCAAACTCCCCACTTCTGAAGCCTGAACAGAAGAAGTCTCAACAGGCTTTTGACCAGAAACTGCTCCGCTTACGTCGGACGTTGATTCTTTAGACATAGTTTGACTAGGAACATTCTCTTTTGAATCCGCCGAGGGTTTGGGGTTTTCTAAAAAAGGAGAGGCTGCAACGACAGGTTGAGTTTCCAAAGGTTTAACCGTTGAGGAAACTTGTGCCTGCTGCGGCTGCTGTATAGGCACAGCATCTGTTAAACCACTTTGCGCCACAGGCGCTTCACTAATAATAGACTTCTGGAATTCTTGCTCCTTTTTGGGTTGATGCCTTACCAATATCTTCTTAGTTGTTTTAGGCTCCTTCCTGACAGCTCTTTTTTGTTCAAATTTATGCAGTTTTTTATGGGCAGCTTTGATAGCCATACTTTAAGACTACTAATTTTTTCCAAACATTGCAATACCCTATTTAATATCCTACTTCCGATATGGGATCGGTACAGATACGACGAAACGGTTAAGTTAAAACAACCCCTGCGCAATTTAGGCGTATGAAGAATTTGTGTCATTTCCTTCTTAAAGACCCAAAGAATTTTTTGATTGTGTCGTAAATGACTGGCAATTCTAGATAATCAATAAAAATTGCCAACCAGGCAAGCCAAATAGGCAAAATCTTTGTGGCAGAACCAGTAAACTGTTCTATTACAAACTCATCTGTAATCCAAAATAAATGCAGCCATTGAGAATTTATAAACACAAGAAGCCAAATATTCTTCCATGAAAATTTTTCAGTTAACCCATGGATATAAACAAATGAGGTTGTTATAAGCGCTGGAATTTCTGTGTAGTCAACTACAATAATAAGATATTGCCAAATGCCAGTTAGATCAAAAAAACTAACACCAAAAAGCCGTAAAAAAACAACATGTAATGTTAACCAATAAAGATGAATTAGTTGCCAGACAAACAAAAACGATGCGATTCCAACATTAAGTGTATAATTTCGTTCATACCATGAGAAAAAGGAGTCTACGATCTTTTTCATAAGAGTTTATAAAAATGTCATTTTACTTACTCAACTCTTTCCTTGACAACCAGAAGAAGTATGCAACAATTCCAAATGTCAAAACTGGAGAAACCCAAGCTTCAATATGAAATCCAAAGCTATCCAAAATCATAATTGCTCCCAAAATTAGAACAGCATACATTGCTCCATTTTTTAAATATTTGTACTTCTTTATATTTTCTATATTTCTTATAGTTAATTGACGAAGCACTATTGCTCCTATTCCATTACCAAGAAGTATCAGAGGAACAGATAGCGTAAAAGCAAACGCGCCCAATACTCCATCTATAGAAAACGTGGCATCTATTGCTTCCAAATAAAATATCTTAGAAAGATCTGAATGGCCTTTTTGCATCAATTCTTTCTCTTGGGCTTCGGCATTTTGCTTAAAACCATGGGTTATAAAAAAAGCAGTTGATCCAACAACTGCTCCAAAAGCCATTAGGGGATTTTCTCTTAGTGCAAACCAGACTATTGCTGCCAGAAGCAAAGAGACAATAGCGTAAAACCACGGCGCTTGGGAGTGAAAAAACCGTTCTCCTCGCAATCCATAGCTTTTTGGTTCAACAAACAGCCAATGAAAAAACAGAAAAACCATAAATGTACCACCGCCAATAAGAAGAATTGGGGATGATTTTTCTACTGCTTCTATAATCTCAGGGTTGTTACTTAAAGTTGCGATAAATGCATTAACTGGGCCAAAAGATGGAATTGTTGCCCACACAATTCCTAAAGGTAATAGTCCTCGCACTACAAAAACAGCAATCAGAATCCCCCACAGCAAAAACCACTTTCTTGCTTTTTTCTGCATGGTGGAGAGCACTTCTGCGTTTATGATTGCATTGTCAATACTTGTTATTATTTCAAACAGAGATAATCCAGCAACAGTTAAAAGTATTGAAAATAAATCCATTTAGATTTTTTTTATCTCCCAACCTTTCTTCGTATCTATCACATTGTATCCCATCTTCTTAATCTTACTTCGCAATTGATCTGCTAAGTGATACCTCTTCTGTTTTCTAAGTTCTTCCCTCTTTTTTATCATCTCCATCACTTTCTCTGGTATCTCTTCTTTTTGATATTTGATATTTGATATTTGATATTTTTTAAGACCTAATCCCAAAACTTTATCAAATCTAAACAAACTTTCTGCCTTAGCACTACTGGGATAATCCGACCTCGCTAATTCCCAAACAATACCTAGAGCCTCTGGCATATTTAGATCGTTATTTATCGCATCCAAAAATCTTTTTTCATATTCTGCGCAGCCTATTTTGGGGCTGTCCCAATTTGCCACTTCTTCCCGTAAGCGATTAAGCGAGGTTTGAGCAGCAGAAAGAGCCTCAAATGTAAAATTCATCTTTTGTCTATAATGGGTCATCATGGTCAAATAACGAAACGAGAGGGGGTTGAATTCTTTTTTCTCTAAATCCGATATTGTGTATACATTTCCTTTAGAGCGGGACATTTTTTGATTGTCGACCAAGAGATACCCACCATGCAACCAGTAATTAACAAATTTTTTGCCAGATGCTCCCTCGCTTTGCGCAATTTCATCCTCGTGATGTGGAAAAATTAAATCCTCCCCCCCTGTATGAATATCAATGGTATCTCCTAAATATTTTATGCTCATAGCAGAACATTCAATGTGCCATCCTGGGAATCCTTCACCCCATGGACTGTCCCATTTCACAAGTCTTCCTTTTTCTGCATTTTTCCATAACGCAAAATCCACACTTTCTTTTTTATCTGTTTCAACAGAAATCCTAACTGCTTTTAACAAATTATCCATTTTATCCAACGTGTTTCCCGAAAGCCTGCCGTAATCTTTAAACTTTTTAACATTAAAATAGATTGTTCCATCAATCTCATATGCAAAACCTTTTTTAAGCAAAATCTTAATTATTTCAATCATTTCTTTTACATGCTTTGTGGCTCGTGGATAGTGTGTTGCTTTTTTAATATTTAGTTTTCTTTCGTCTATTAAAAATAATTTTGTGTAGTAGGCAGCAATATCTTGTGGGGTCTTGCCTTTTTTAAGAGCTTCTTCAATAACTGGATCGATCAGTCCACCTTGTGGTGAGCTTGTCGAACCATGATGATGATCTTCCAAATGCCTCATATGACCAACATCTGTTATGTTTTTGACAAGAGTAACTTTATAACCATCGTATTCAAGTATTCTTCGCAAAACGTCGCTTAAGAGATACGTTCTAAAATTGCCAAGATGAACTTCACGATAAACTGTTGGGCCACAGGTGTAGATGCCAACATTGGGAGGATTGATTGGCTTAAAGTCTTCGATTTGGCGAGTAAGAGAGTTGTAGAGTTTTAACATAATCTATATATCAAATATTAAATAGCAAATATGCAAATTAAATATAAAATATTTTTGATTTTTTATATGTATTTTTGATATTTAATTTTTGATTTTTAATATTGGCGTTAGCCAGCTATCCCCGGCACTTTCTCGTGGGTTCCTTGTTTTACAGTAATAGGAAGCTCTTTTTTCTTTTGCTTCTCAATTTGGAGAGACTCCATTTGTTTCTTTTCCTTTTCTTCTCTTTCTATTTTTTCTTGCGCTCTTTCTTCCTGTTTTTTGGGAGGGTTAAATGTGGGAT
>CAZPZA010000072.1:0-4693 GCA_964590985.1 uncultured Gammaproteobacteria bacterium | reverse complement strand
CTTAAAAATTTGTGCCTAAAAAATGATTTTTATGATAAATGGCACAAGTCAGGAAAATTAGGCTTTTGCAAAATTTTCATACCCCATTGAAGCAAATCCGAAGTTCTTTCTCTAAAAACAGCGCAGAAGAATTTCTTAAGAGAAAACTTATTGGATTAAAAGAAGAAGCACTCGCACTACGATCCACCTCGAAGGAGCCAAGGTCGTTGCCTCGCCACCTTCGAGGTGCAGACAACAATTTAACAATTAAACAATTGAACAATAGTTTCTATTTCAAATCCTACCCCAAAACAAAAGCTTTAGTTTACAAATATACTGGTCCTTATGAATATCTAATCCTTGTCTATCAAAAGCTATTTGGATATATACAAAACCAGAAAATAAAACTTAAAGGGCAAGTTTTTGAAACCTATAAATATGGACCTCTAAACACTAAATCTAAATATGACTACCAAACGATAATCGGTTTCCCGATATGACTTTTACCTCAAAGGAGCCCATCCCCGCTCCGCGCCTCCTCCGCCGACCTGCGCTTCGCCGAAGGCTTCGGCAAGGCGAGAGCGGCTGCGAAGGCCGAGCGAGGCTTGGCCAGGCGAGTCGATCACCTTCGAGGTGCTACTACAGTTTTCATATACTTTAAGAGTTTGAACAGCCATTTTTTTCCAAGAAAACATTTTCGCTCTTTTAAGACCTTTTTCAAGAATATCGCTATAATGATTTATATCATTGGAGTAAATAATTTTTATTTTTTTCGCTATGTCTTCAACATTATAAGGATCAAAATAGATTGCTGCATCTTTGCAAACCTCTTTTAAGGAAGGGGTATCTGATGCCAACACCAAACATCCATTTGCCATTGCCTCCAAAGCCGGCAGTCCAAATCCTTCCATTAAAGATGCAATAATTAATGCTAGGGCATTTTTATAAAGAGCTAACAGTTCCTCATCCGCTGCTTCTCCATAAAACAAAACAGATTTTTCTAAACCCATATTTTTTACCTTCTCTTTTAATCTTTTGTAAAAATAATCTTCCTTTCCAACCAAAACAAGTTTAATGTCATTCCGACGAAAGTCAGAATCTCGGTTCGATTCGAATCCAAAAACTTGTTCAGGATGATAAAGCAGGTCAAATGCTTCTATCAAATTATCAAGGTTCTTATGTGGATAAGAATTTCCTACGTATAGAAAATATTTTTTATTTTTGATCTGTATTTTTGATATTTGATATTTGATTTTTGATATTTTACTGTCGGCTCCTTCATAAGTTACCACGATTTTATTTGAATTAACTTTTAAATGATCAACAACCTCATTCTTGGTAGCATTAGAAACTGTTATAATTTTTTTTGCTTTTCTAGCAGCTTGTGAGATAATAAATTTATAGCCAAATAGCTTTAATTTATACAACGGCAAAGGCAGTGTCGTTGCAAGACCTGTTGGGAAATGGTAAGGAATAAGATCGTGAATTGTAACAACAAAAGGCTTGTTATAAAAAATAGGTACTGAAACATAGGGAAAATGAACAAGATCAAGACTCTCTCTATATAAAACTGATGGAAACCGCAACTGTTCCTTTAATGTATGCCACCGTATATCAACACCAATTAATTTCCAATTTCTAATTTCCAATTTCATATTCTTTTTAATTTTTGATATTTGATGTTTGATATTTTCTTTATCTTTAGCCAAAACAAAAAGTGAATAACTATTCTTTCTGTCAATAATCAAAAGCTGCTCAACTAAATTTCTAATATATCGTCCAACTCCGGATTCATTCCATAACCTTGCATCGATTCCTATATTCATAATATCTAAATAATTATTCCAATGTTCTTAAGAATGTTGGAACAAAGTAGATGCTCAAACATTTTTAAGGGCAAGGGACTGTTTTATATCAATTGTTTTTAGAACCAACCACCTTAATAGCTTTGGATATTTTTGTTCGTAGTGTTTTTTGTAGAATATCTTCATAGCATTAAATCTATGTCTAGTTGCGGATATTTTGGTCTCTATCGTTGCTGTGCTTATTTTTTCAGACTCTCTTTTTATTCCTCCTGACACACCTTTATAATGAAGTATCGAAACTGTTGGCACGTAATATATTTTCCATCCTTTTTCTTTTAGTCTATAACAAAAATCCAAATCTTCTCCATACCAGAAATAATCCTCGTCCCACCATTCCACCTCTTCACCTGCCTCGCGCCTTACCATCATAAAAGCCCCCGCACATGCGTCAACTTCGTGGGTTTTGGAAAAATCCATAAACCCAAGGCTATATCCACTGAATAATTTTGAATGTGGAAAAATTTTATAAATCCCTGAAAAGTAAGAAAAAGCATTCCAGGGTGTCGGAAACCCTCGATGGCACGAATCATCTATTTGTCCATTTGGTAAAACAACTTTACAACTAACCGCTCCTGCATCTTTATGCTTGTCCATAAAGTTAATCATTTCCTCTAGTGTATTTTTCTTCACAATTGTATCCGGATTCAAAAACAAAATATAACGACTGTCTTTTGAGGCTTTTATGCCCTGATTATTAGCTCTTGAAAACCCAACATTTTCCTTATTTGCAATAATTCTAATGTTCCTATGCTTAATACTTGATACATAATACTTAATACTTTCTACTGATTCATCCCAAGAGGCATTATCTACCACAATAATTTCAGACTTTAGAGATTGCGAAACATTATTTGCAATAGATTCCAAACATTTCTTCAGAAATTCTTTGGCATTGTAGGAAACTATGATTATTGAAAGATCAAGCATATGCACTTGTATATACTTCCTCTAACTTACCAACTATCTTCTCCCAATCATACTTTTCTTCTATAAACTTTCTTGCCTTAATAGCAATATTTTTGTAAAGTTCTTGGTTGTTTAGCAAATTAATAATTTTTTCAGAGAGTTCATTTATATTGTTGGCGATTAAAATTTTTTCGTTCTCCTTTGCCGAAATTGCATTTCCTAAAGGGGTAGTAACAACAGGAACTCCCGATGCCATTGCTTCCAAAATTTTAAAACTTGTCCCCCCTCCTACCCTAATTGGAGCAAGCAAAACATCTGCTTTTTGATATATTTTCGATGTATCCCATCCTGCATTCTCATCAAATATAACATTTTTATCTTTTGTCAATTTCTTAATAGAATCTGGGATATTTCTTCCAACGATCCAAAGTTTCAATTTTCCATTTTCCATTTTCCATTTTCCGCTTATCTTAGGCCAAATGTCCTTCAATATCCATCTGACTGAATCCACATTCTCAATCCACTTAAAATCCCCAATGAATAAAATAGTCTTCTCCTTTTTATTAACTTTGAACTTTGAACTTTGAACTTTGAACTTATCAATGTCCACTCCATTTGGCACAACTTCTACATCTTTTCTTTTTTTACTCATAATCTTTCTATCGACCTTTGAAACCGCCACAAGCTTTGTAGCTTTCTTCCAATATTTTTCCTCCCAATATTTAAGCTTTAGAACATCTAGATATAAAAGCAGTCTTAGTGGTAAAAATGCTTTATCTGCAAAACGCTTGTAAACTAAATATTCAACATTGTGCTCTGCCAAAACAATTGGAATTTGGGTTTTAGGTAAGTTTTGCATCACATAGAAAGTCTCAACGTGGATTAGATCGAATTTATTGTTTTGCAATAAAAGGCTGATATTTTTCTTCATTTCATCATTACTGTGGCCTATCAGCAAAAATGGCATTCTTGAAAATCCAGTTTTAACAATATTTATTAGCGACCATTGGCTTTTACGATCAACTGCTATTACCTTTTTGCAGAATTTTTTTATATTTTCTAAATCTTGCCAGGTCTGATAGTTTCTTTTCTCGCAAACCAAATAAATTTCATGGTTTTTTGAAAGAAGTTTTAGAATATTGTATAGTCGTATATGTCCTCCAGAAAAAAGAGGATAGGGCAAAAACGATGAAACCAAAAGTATTTTCATTCTTCTTTTTTCTTTAACTCTTCTATACCCAAAGGAGTAGGCTTGCCAAAATCAAATATAGCATATCTATCTGTTATTTTTACCGGCTCAAATAGAGTTTTTATATTCAGCTCTTCTTTTGTGGGATTGGCAAAGGCAATATGAGTTGCCCCCGATATTATGAATTGCTGAAACGATCTTTCAACTACTGGCCACCCCTGTCTCTTGGTGTGATATAAAAACGTTGTATCGCCATTGTAAACGGCTATAACTTTGGCGTCTTTTGGCGTAAACTTGTCTACTGCTTGTCCCGCAGTTATTATTTCTGGATGCTGAATTGAGTAAAAATCGCGGATTATATACCAACCAAATATTAGCATAAAAATTATGCTAACAAAAATAATTCCCCTTGTTATCCATAGATTTAAATAATTCTTTGCTACATTCAAAATAGCATCAACTCCTTTTGCAAAAAATATAGCAATGGCTGGAACAATTAAGATTTGGTAATAGTCGTGCTGAACATTGCCTGTTGCAAATACGCTAAGATAAGCCAAAGAAGAAATGATAAGTGTAAAAAACAACCATTTTTCTTTATTCCCTGGTTTAAATAACATTCCCAAAACAACAAAGGTAATACCCCAGTACCCAAGTATTGACTTGGAGATTCTCTCTGCAAATATCCACCAAAAAAACGCTCCCTTAAAACGAATTCCGTTGCCATTATATAACCAGTCACTTCTTGGAATTCCCT
>CAZPZA010000071.1:3297-4790 GCA_964590985.1 uncultured Gammaproteobacteria bacterium | reverse complement strand
AAAAATTATACCAATTGACCAATCATAAATCAATTGTTATAATAACTGTACGCGCGGGGTAGTGTACAGTGCACGTGAGGCTCATAATCTTACAGGTCGGGTGCAACTCCCGACCCCGCAACAACGAACCACCCTAGAAAAACATCTCCCACCACTGTTGCCAGTTGGGCTTTAAGACTTTTTCTTCTTGCTCCTCAACTACTGATTTTTTGATAATCTTTTCAGGAATCAACACTTGTTCTTCACCAGGCTTAACCCAAAGCAGTTTATCTCTTGCCTCTTTTTCTATAAACTCCTTAGTCTCTGCATAAGACAATTCAGATTTTAACTTTTTATTTTCCTCCTTGAGATATTCTAATTGTTTCTCCGCCTTAATCACTAAGTCTTTTTTCTGCCAAAGATCGTAAATGGAGCGAATCTGATTGTTAATCACAAATGCCAAGACAATAACAATAACTATAAAAATCGCCCTCTTCATATCTCTTAATTACTTAATATCTTAATATCTTAATTACTTAATATCTTGCTTATTGACTCTATTAAAAATTATTGATATTATAGGACGCTAGCATTATGAAAACTATTAAACTAAATGCTGCTCAAGGACAATTTAAGAATTTTCTAAAAGAACAAAATCGATCAGTCTCCACAATTGTAGCATATAAGAAGGATATAGAGCAGCTTGTTGAGAATCTTTCGCAAAATCAAAAACATTATATAGAAGAAGTGACAAAACAAGACATAGAAGAGTTTTTAGCCAAAATGGCCAAAAACAGCTACACCCTAAAATCTGTGTCTCGAAAGCTTAATTCTATCCGCACTTTTTATAGGTTTCTTAAGGCAGATGGATACAAGGGAGATGACCCCTCAACACTGGTTTCTCACCCCATCTATCAGCTTGCTGCGCCCCGAATTCTAACTCCCACCGAATACAGAGCATTAAGAGACGCCGCAAGAAACGATCCCCGCATGTACGCAGTTATCGAGCTCTTGCTTCAAACTGGAATTAGAATCGGAGAACTCGCCAATTTAAAGCTTTCGGATGTGAGAAAAGATTCTTTATATATAAGACTCTTTGAAAAACATGAGGCAAGAACAATACCTCTTAATAAACGAGCGCATGAGGCTGTAAGGGGATATTTGCAAGTACGACCCAAAAACGGTCAAGACCATTTGTTTGTAACAAAATCGGGAAGACCATTTTTAATAAGAAATATTAGAACTGCAGTAGAGCGTTATTTGCGACTGGCTGAAATAAAAAACGTGAAAGTAAATGATCTTCGCCATACCTTTGTCGCACACCACATTAAACACGGAGTATCTTTAGCTATTATATCGAAAATCCTAGGGCACAAAAGACTATCAACAACAGAGCGATATTTAACATACGTAAAAGAACGAGGAAAAGAAACAACTGTATTATCTGAATTATAGCCTTGAAGTATGCGCTAGAATTATATTCTAAGGAAGTTTTATGTCTTACCCACCTTCGA
>CAZPZA010000071.1:0-3197 GCA_964590985.1 uncultured Gammaproteobacteria bacterium | reverse complement strand
ATGTCTTACCCACCTTCGAGGTGGATTACGTTGGCACCTCTCCTTTCTAACCCTATCTTCAGTTCTCTAACGCTAGATGTTTAATATTTTCAAGTTCTCTTGCATAGTTTACTTGATCCAGTACGAATTGCTTATACTTCTCTTTTGAAGGAAACAAGTCTAAAACGATTTCTTTATCTGCAATTCTTTCTGAAGAAAGGTCTAAATACTCAGGGTAAGATGACCATTGATAATTTTCCAACTGATCTGGTTTTATCAAAAAGGACGACACGGGGTTTAAATGTATGTATCTTGATACATGCATAAGTTGTTCATCTGATTCAACTCTGACTGCTTTAAATAGTCCCTGAAATAAAGGACCGACTCGTTCATTTTTGGTGTTAAAATATTTTGTATAACTATTGGTAAAATTAGCTGCAAAAGTTGAGACACCATTTTCCTTTACCTGTTTAACTAAGAAATGGAAGTGATTAGGCATAAGACAATAGCAGATAATCCTTACTAGCTTTTGGTCTTCATCATGTACTTTTTGAATAAATTTGACTTTTTCAGATTCGGAAAGCACTAAAAATTTAGATAACTTAAGAGGCAGATTCGAAAACCTATAAAAATCAAGTGTTCTTATTCCTCTATCAAGTTCTCTTTTATTTACAAAAGTCGGTCTTTTCTCAACACCACGGTTGAAGATATGATAGATCTCATCGTTAGCAAAGACGAGCTTTCTGTTGGTAGGCATAATTCTATGTTACTTAAAAAAAGAGGAGGTGTCAAGCTAGACCACCTCGAAGGTGGACAAGACAAAGGTGGACAAGACACGGCTTTTATCAATTTTTTTAGGGCAACTGGATGCAGATGAAGTTTTCAGCGAATTTGTAGCCTTTGCCCTTCCCCCAAAACTGCGCTCTCCGTTTTACTCGTTTCTCAATTTCTTTAAAATTATCAAACTGGCTTTTGTGTAAAGACAGGGCTTTTAATTTTTTATCAAACGTCTTTGTAATATTAATGATAAAATCCTTTTTCTCAAAGCTCACCAGCAAAAGCTCCTCAACCCTATGAGGTTTTAATCCTTCTTTTTCAAGATCTTGAAAAGTAAGCCTATCGCGAGATAGCGGAAAACAGGCATCCATTGTCGCAAGACCTGCGGCTCTATGATCTGTGTGATTTACAAAACCTGTATTCCAACCAATAAGATTGGTTGTAAAGTAAAACGTCGGGTCTATTGTTATCACGATATTTGGCCGCAGTCTCCTAATAATTCTAACTATCTCCTCTTTTAAGGTGGTGTCTGCAACCAGTTGAGTGTCTGTATGATTTAAGAAAAAAACTTTTTTAACGCCTAAAACCTTACATGCAGCCTCCTGTTCTTTTCTTCTTATTTTTGACAATCGCTGATGTGTCATTTTTGGGTCTGAAGACCCACGACTTCCGTCTGTACAGATAAGATAATAAGCAATTGCTCCCTCCTCCACCCATTTGGCTATAGTACCTGAAGCCCCAAACTCCATGTCATCTGGATGAGATCCAACTGCAAGGATAATTTTATTTTCCACAACAATAGCCAAACTAGCTGCGACTAATTTGGTGTGCGCCTGCTTGGGAACGATCCCCGTACAAACCTTTCCATTCTCGAGGATTACACCCTCGCATCATGGTGGCGGTTATACGGGGCAGGCCAACAAAATCATGTGGGCCCGGAAAGAGTCGAACTTTCGACAAGACTTTATAAGAGTCCCGTTTTTCCGTTAAACTACGAGCCCTTAGCTTCAAGTATACCACAAGGTACCTCTCATTTCCCTTTGGTACTTTTGATACTTTTCTTACCTTTTCTACTTTTACAATCTCGCTCTCTGCGCTATCTCTGCCTCCACCTCCTTCGCATCTCGTCCATATTTAAGTCGAGAAAGTTCGCGAATCAACTCTGCCACTCTTGGATTTGCCATTTGTCTCTCTTTTTCCAAATCACGAGTCAAATCCATAGAAAACGGCGCTACTGGTTCTCCACGAACTATTGTTTTGGTATAAGTATTAAATCTTTCTATATTGATTAAATCTCCCTCTGTAAAAACAGGCTGGAATTCATGCTGCAAATAATTTGCGTCTGTTACTCCGACTCTAAAAGACACAAGCGTCCCAACATTGCCAAAAATAGCGTTTTTAACTTCCTCTTCCATCTGTCCTATAAATTGGTTGGCAACAATTAAGTTTAATCTATATTTTCTTGCTTCGGACAAAATCTGCGCGAAATCAGGTGTGGCAAAATTTTGAAACTCATCTACATACAAGAAAAAGTCGCGTCTTTCATCTCTTGGTATATCTTGCCGACTCATTGCAGCCACCAAAATCTTTGGCACAAGGACCAGACCAAGAAAACTAGAATTTTCTTCTCCTATTTTCCCTTTAGAAAGGTTAATTAGCAAAATGTTTCCCCCATCCATTACTTTTCTAAAATTAAACGCGCTTTCGGATTGCCCAATAATGTTTCTGACCATTTTGTTGGTGACAAAACGTCCAAATTTAGACACAATGTAGTCTAAAACCTCGGATTTGTGAAAATCGCTGGTTTGGGCTATTTGATCTGTCCAATAACGTCTAATAATAGGATCCCCTACCTTTGGCAGAAGCTGTTGCACAAAGCCTGAATCTGTAAGGATTCTTACTACCTCCACAAAAGTAGCACCTTTCTCATACATTACAGTCAGCATTGCATTTCTTACCGCATGCTCAAATCTAGGTCCTATAATGCCTGTTTTGTTTGGATCAAAAAGTTTATACATAAGGCCAATTATCGAGGATACTATGTAATGCTTCTGCTCTTCTGTTTGGGCATCAAGCATGTTAAGCCCCATTGGTCTTTCTGTGTCAGATGGATCAAAAAGAATTACGTCTTCCGCCCGCTGGGCCGGAATCATGGGTAAAATATCGTCTATTAAATCTCCATGAGGATCAATTACCGCCAACCCCAGCCCTATCTTTATATCTTGCATAATCATGTCTTTTAGAAATTCCGATTTACCGGTACCTGTTTTTCCAATAATATACATGTGCCGCCTTCTATCATCCAAATCCATATATACCGGCTTTGACATTCCTCTATACGTGCTTTTCCCAAGATAAAGTCCAGATGTTGGAATTTGGGCTGGTGCTGGCGCTCTTTTGGCATTTATCCAAAAGATATGGGGCGTTGAAACAGATTTGTT
>CAZPZA010000070.1:0-4839 GCA_964590985.1 uncultured Gammaproteobacteria bacterium | reverse complement strand
TTCTCTTGCAGGGAAAAAGATAATAGTTACAGCAGGGGGAGCTGTTGAAAAAATACATCGCGCATAGAATCATTGAAAAGCTTTTTTTCTTTTAATGCTTGCCTCATCTCATCGGTTAAGTCACGATCGCCATCGTAGAAATAGAAACCAAACTCATCTTTAAGAAGCTTGCCAACATAGGTTTTTCCCGCCCCCGGTAATCCAAATACTATCAATAACATAAGAGCAACATTGTATCAAACTTAAGATGTTAGTGGTACAATACGCCTGCCGCGTCAAACGCGGCTGTAGCTATGGATGATGTTGAAAGAGTTAGAGAAAGAATAGATATAGTGGCCTTAATATCCGAGTATATTCCTCTTAAAAAAATGGGCAGAAATTTTAAGGCTTTATGCCCATTCCACAGCGAGAAAACTCCTTCGTTTGTTGTTTCGCCAGAGCGACAAATTTGGCATTGCTTCGGTTGTAGCAAAGGCGGGGATGCATTTAGTTTTTTAATGGAGTACGAAAATTTGGAATTTATAGAGGCCTTAAGAATTCTTGCCCAAAAAACAGGAATAGAATTAAGTTTTTCTGATTCTGTGAGCGGACTTTCGGCAAAAAAAGAAAAGATTTACGTTTTAAATAAAATTGCCTTGGATTTTTATCACTATGTTTTGCTCAAACACCCCGCAGGAGAGAAAGCATTAGATTATCTAATAAATGAGAGAAAAATAGACAAAGCCCTTATAGGGACATTTAAGCTTGGCTTTGCTCCAAAATCAGGAAAAAGTCTTTGCGACTATCTCATAAACAAAAAGAAATGCAACAAACAAGACCTAACAGAAGCAGGGCTTGCGTTTCTAAAGGGCAAAGATTTATTTGATTTTTTTCGAAGAAGAGTCATATTTCCCCTTTTTGATCACAGGGGCAATGTTTTGGGATTTTCGGGAAGAGCAATAGACAATCCGCCAGCTGGCGGATTTGGCGGAAAGTATATAAATAGCAAAGAAACAGCAGCTTATCACAAGGGCAGTACGTTTTTTGGTCTAAGTCTGGCAAAAGAAGAAATAAAAAAGCAAGATAGAGCAATTGTGGTTGAGGGTGAATTTGATGTTATTGCCTTATACAGCCAAGGGTTTAAGAATGCTGTTGCAATAAAAGGCACTGCCTTAACAGAAGATCAAGCAAATCTTCTATCGCGTTTTACCCAGAAAATTAGCCTTTGTTTCGACAACGACAAAGCAGGTTATGAGGCTACAAAAAGAAGCTTGCCGGTTTTGGAGAAAAAAGGATTTGCTATAGCATTAATTGCACTAGGTGATGCTAAAGACGCAGACGAGCTTATTAAAAAAGATCCTTTTGCTTTTAAGAAATTGGCTAGAGAAAGCGGTTCGGTTTACGACTATATTTTTAGTCACACTTTTACAAAGTTGGGCAGAGAAAGCATTGATGGAAAAAGGCAGATAGCTCAAGAATTATTGCCGATAATTCATTATATAGAAAACGAAATTGTTAAAGAGCATTATCTTAAAAAATTAAGTCTTGAGCTTGATACATCTTATGATAGCTTGGTTTCCGAATTAGAAAGAATTGCAAAAAAAGAAGTTGTAGAAAAAAACATGGTTTTCGAAAAGAAAGACAAAAGAGAAAGAGTAGAAATTTTAGAAGAATACCTTTTAGCGTTAATTATTCAAAGCGAAGATCCTCAAAAAACATTAAACGCAGCGCAAGAGATACTGCAGGACTATAATTTTGCCGTACTTTCCTATAGAAAACTTATTAATCATCTTGCTCTTTATTGCAAAAAGAAAAAAAAGTTTGATAGCAAAGAGTTTTTATCCTCTATCCCCCAAGAACTAGAGAGAGCTTTTGATACTTGTTTTTTGTTGCCTCTGCCTAGATTTGAGGAGCTTGCAAAAAGCGTAAGAGAGGTAGAAAAAGTGTCAAGGGAGTTAAGAGCCTTGTTTCTTAAAAACAAGATACAAGCTTTGGCAAATGCTCTCAAAAATAAAGAGAGAACAAAAGATAATCAGCAAATAGAGGAGTTGGAGAAAGAGCTATCTTTTCTTATTAGCCTTTTGCCCGGAACATTAAGTGTGATAAAATAAGTTTTGCTATGAAGCAAAAGGCGCCAAATATATTAGCAGAAATAGTGACCTCTGCCAAAAAAAGAGGTTACATTACCCAAGACGAGATATTAAATATTTTCCCAAAACCTGAAGATCACATTTTGGAACTTGATCATCTTTACGGAAGACTTCTAGAGGCAAAAGTTGATGTTTTTGAATCTGTTGCAAAAGATATAGATATCCACAAACCAATAGAAGACTTGCAAAAAGAACTAGAATCGTTAACTGTTTTAACAGAAGGAACAGTTTCTGATCCAGTAAGGATGTATCTTAAAGAAATCGGCAGAATACCTCTTCTTAACTTCAAACAGGAAATATCCTTGGCAAAAAGAGTAGAAAAAGGCAATAAAGAAGCCAAGAAGAAACTGATTAATTCCAACTTAAGACTAGTTGTTTCTATTGCTAAGAAATATGTTGGACGAGGATTATCCCTTTTGGATTTGATACAAGAAGGAAATCAAGGCTTAATAAGGGCGGTGGAAAAGTATGATTGGAGACGAGGATTTAAATTTTCAACTTATGCCACATGGTGGATTAGGCAGTCCATAACTCGCGCAATTGCAGATCAGGCAAGAACGATTAGGATTCCAGTCCACATGGTTGAGAATATTAATAGATTCCTTCGTACCTCCCGAAAGCTTATGCAGGAGTTGGGTCGCGAACCAACTCCCGAGGAAGTGGCAAAAATTTTGGGTATTCCAGCGGACAAAGCATTGGAGATTATTAAGATATCCCAGGAACCAGCAAGTCTTGAGACCCCAGTTGGCGATGAGGAAGACAGCCGTCTTGGAGATTTTATTCATGATGCTTCTGCTCCCACGCTTTTTGATTCTGCTTCTCGTGAGCTTCTTAAGGAACAAATGGAACAAGTTCTTAAAACATTGTCTGATAGAGAAAGACGCGTTTTGGAAGAAAGATTTGGACTAAAAGACGGTAAACCAAAGACGCTTGAGGAAGTTGGCAAGATGTTTGCAGTAACGCGAGAGAGAATCCGCCAAATTGAGGCAAAAGCCCTTAGGAAGTTACGTCACCCATCCAGAGGAAACAAACTGAAAGATTACTTAGGAGATTGATAAAACTGCCTATTGAATTTTAATTTCCTTAGTGATACCATTTTTTTATGGACAGCAAAAGCGATCCCAAACATTACCAAGATTCCTCTAGCCATAGAATGAATCTGACAAGAGAGGATATAGAAAGGATTGCTGAAACAGTTGCAAAAAAAACATTTGTTAATTTCTTTTCCAAATCAACTAAAGTTGCTGTAATAGCGTTTTTTATGACTTTGTTCGTATGGTTTTGGGTGATAAGCCTTGTAGTTTCGATGATTTATAAGCAACTGCAGATATATTAAGAGTACTTTATAAGTGTTGTGTTTGGAAATAAGAAGGTTTTTTACTTGCTTTCCATTTGATATTGCAGCCAGTGCTTGGTTTTTGATTTTGATCAACAGACTTTCCTTCAAAGATCGCATCTATAGCGTTTCTTAAGTCCTTTCCTGTTACAGGAATATTGTTTAAAGGTCTTGCGTCATCCAATTGCCCCCTATAAACAAGTTTTCTTTCTTGGTCAAATAAGAAAAAGTCTGGAGTACAAGCTGCAGTGTAGGCTTTTGCTACCTCTTGAGTTGCATCATAACAGTAAGGAAAAGTAAACCGGGTAACATATGTTGGCAAATCTGACAAGAGATTTTTGTATATTTTTATTTATATTCTTCTTTTATATCCTCTTTATAATTAGTCATTAGCTTTCGGATTTTAGGATCAATTACTATTTGGCAGTAAGGCATGGATTTGTTGCGATCATAATAATTCTTGTGATAGTTTTCTGCTTTGTAAAAATTGGTAAAAGGAGTTATTATGGTAACGATTGGTTTGGCAAACATTCTTGATTTGTCTAATTTTTCTTTTAGTTTTTCTGCAATTTGTTTTTGTTTTTCTGAATGATAAAAAATTTCAGATCTGTATTGGGATCCAATATCTGCCCCTTGCTGATTTGGGGTTGTTGGATCGTGCAAATGGAAAAACACATCAAGGAGTTTTTCAAACGAAATAATTTTGGGATCAAAGGTTATTTGAATTGCTTCGGCATGACCTGTAGTTTCTGTACAAACCTCATCATAGCTTGGGTTTTCTATATGTCCTCCAGAATATCCTGGAACAACAGACTCAACGCCTTTTAGTCTTTTGAAAATCGCCTCTGTACACCAAAAACACCCGCCCGCAAGTGTTGCTATTTCCATTTTATTTCAGCTCCGCGGCGAGGACTCGGACCTCGAACCTTATCCTTACAGATTTTCTCTTGTTACCAAGAGGTCTGGACTATCTCATCCCCACTTCGTTAAAACTTCGAGGGGTCGGGTATATAGTCTCTACACATTTTCCTTCGACCATGCTTAGGATTTAGCTCGGGATTACCCTTCGATAAACTCAGGGTTTCCCCGAATTAGCCCGATTTTACATCCCGATTTTCATCGGAACGCTGCCTTTCTCCGACAGGGATCTGCTCTACCATTGAGCTACCGCGGAACGTCAAACGTTCCAGCCAAGTCTGACTTGGCGGAATGTTAAACAATTTTAGCATCAAATGCCGCAGAAATCCAGTCTATCGTATATAACGAACTACCAATAGTCAAGTGAGCAAAATTGATATTCTTGGTTCGAATCCTCTCGGGGGAGCCAGGAAACTAGATACGAACTCGGATTTTGAAGACGAGAGGGTTCGCTCG
>CAZPZA010000069.1:0-4906 GCA_964590985.1 uncultured Gammaproteobacteria bacterium | reverse complement strand
TCTTTGCCCTTTTGGACAAAACGAATTGATAAAGAATTCACGCAGTGTCGGGTGTTTTTTTCTGTAAAACCTTCTCCTTCAAACACGTGTCCAAGATGGCCTTTGCAATTGCTGCATTGTATTTCTATTCTTATGCCATCTGGATCTGGAACACGCATTACAGCATTTGGGAAGTTTTCGTCAAACGAGGGCCATCCACATTTTGCATCAAATTTGCTTTTGGATGAAAACAACGGCAAGTTGCATTTGCGGCAGACAAAAGTGCCTTCTTCGTAAAAATCCTTGTATTCACCAGAAAAAGGTAGCTCTGTTCCTTTTTCTTCAATTACCCTTTTTTGTTCCGTAGTCAATCTGTTGTATGGCATGTATCTATATGATTTTGTTCTCGGTGCCTTTAATAAGTCGAGCAATATTTTCCCTGTGGCTTAAGGTAATAATTATTGCTAGGGTTAATAAAAACAGGGTTAGGTTTGGGTAGATAAGATATGCCAATATCGGCAAAGACCATGTAGACAAAAGAGAGGATACAGAAACTATTTTTGTTAGTAGAAAAGTGATTAAAAATATAGATAATGCAATCAAAGTTAGTTTAAGATTAAGTGCAATAAGAACTCCTAGTCCAGTAGCAACGCCTTTTCCTCCTTTAAATTTAAGCCAAATAGGAAATATATGACCTAAAACAGCAGCTAGAACAATGATTTGCACTTGTTCAAAAGATAAAAACGCAAGAGCTAATCTTGCAGGAATGAAGCCTTTTAAGATGTCTCCTATAAGAACAAAAATTGCTGGTTTTAAACCAAGTGCCCTTGCTGTATTGGTAAAACCTATATTGCCACTTCCTTTTTTTTGGATATCAACTCCTCGTTTTTGCGCAATTATCTTGCCAAAGGGAATAGAGCCGGTAAGATACGATAATACCAAAAGAGTTATAAAGTCCATTAAGTAAGTTTAGCATAAACGGTTGGGATACTTCGACTTCCCGCGTCTGGCGCGGTCGCTCAGGATAAAGTTGGGTTATAATCAGCTTCAATTAGTGATTATATGAAGTCTTGCTTGGTCAAAAATTGCTTGAAATTTAAGCTGGGTTTTCATTTGCACTTGGTAAGTTTTATTGCCGGAGGGAAAAGCAAGGGACCTTGAGATAAGAAGTTGAGTAGTTCCTCCTTCCCAAGACATCTCTGAATCCAAGAACGCTTGCTTATCGGTAGCGTTGTAAAGTCTTATATAAGCCGTTTGGTTGCCGGTTGGAATTCTAACTGTTGCTTCAAATGTTACAGTTTTTAATTCGGGATAATTATTTGTGTTTATGGTGGCAACAACTCCAGGAATATTTTCCCAGTCGGCAGCAGTGCTTGAGCCCGACCCAAAGGGAACAAAGAACTCCTTTGGTGTAGCTATAGCTTGTGTTTGTTCGGGGGTTGAGGTAGGAGTGAGACTGGTAGTCGTGGTAGTAGATTCTTGTATTTGCGAAGAAGAAGTCGCTTGATAAATCTCTGAAATACAAGCTTGAGGGCAGGCAGAAGTGTCTGTTTTAACTTCTTTGTTATCAGCAAATGGTATGGCTTGGGTTATTCTTTCAATAATTCTTAATCGAGGACTCAAAGAGGAAAATATTTCTATATAAGCAATATTTATAAAAATTGAAAGCAAAGCTATAGCAGTTAATGTTTTAAAAGATAAAAGGCTTTTAAAGAAATTATTTTTTTGGGCAGCATTTTCGTCCATAGATTAAATCTACCAATTTTCCCTTATATGAGAAAGCGCAAAAGCTAGATCCCCCCCGACTTTTTTGCGAGGATTAAAAATATTATCTGGATCAAAGATTTTTTTTGTTTGTTCAAAAAGAGAAATCATTTTTTCTCCATACATTTGCTTAAGATAGGGCGTTCTTATTAGTCCGTCATTATGCTCGCCGGTGGTCGAACCATGGTATTCATGTATCAGATCGTAGACTTGTTTTGCAATAATAGGAATGTTTTTTCGGACCTTTGAGTTGGCGATGTCAACTAAGGGAATAATATGGAAATTTCCATCCCCAACATGACCTGCGATTGTGAATATAAATCCTTTGTGCTTTTTAATAATATTAGTTACTTGGGGCAATACAATTGATAGATATTCAGGTTTTACTACAAAATCATCGATAAAAGGAGCAGTATGTTTATTGCGAATTTTTTGGCGAAGAAGATTAAAACTTTCTCGTCTTATTGCCCAATATTTTTTTCCCTGGTTTTCTATAGCGATTCTAATCTTTGGATGAAGGGGTTTTAATTTTTCTTTTAATTTTTTAATCTTTTGAGTTAGAGCATCTAAATTATCTCCTGTGAAATCAACTTGTAAAATAAGTTTGGGCATGCCACCAAAAACAACCATAAGAAACTCCGGTAGAAAGCTGACACCTGTTTGGATTATTCCTTTACTACCTAAAAGTTTTGTAAATTCTGGAAAAAATCTCAATGCCAATTTTAAGGTGTTGTCATCATATGCTTCGAAACTTTCAGGACCAAGAATTAAGGCTTCTCTAATTATTGTATTTAAATGGGCAAGGTCGTGTAGAAAAATAATCATCATTTCTCGGTGTTTTCGTATTGGAACAAGCGCAATATCTGCCTCAAGAATAAATCCCAGTGTTCCTTGAGAACCAACAAAAAGTTGCGTAAGGTCGAAAGTTTCTTTTTCTTTGTCGTAGACATTCCACAAAAAATATCCTGCAGAATTTTTGGACACATCTGGTTTTGCGCTTAAAATCTTGCTATAATTATCTGTAATTAGTTTATACATTTTTCTATAAATTTCTCCCTCAAAAGATGTAAGTCCCATTTTCTTTTCAAGCTCTGCTTTTACTAAAGGTTTTAGCTCGCAGATATTGCCATCAGCTAAAACTACTTTTATTCTTTTGACATATCTTTCGGTCTTTCCATAATGCAATGATTTTTCCCCTCCTGCATTGTTACTTATGATTCCACCCATTGCACAAATCTCACGAGAGGCAGGATATGAAGGAAAAATAAGATTGTGTTGTAATGTTTCTTTTTCAAAATCTTTGTAATAAACTCCAGGCTGTGTAGTTGCGATATTGTCGTAAATTTTTGGAGTTTGATTAAAATATTTGTCAAAAACTACGATAATGGAATCGTTTAGGCAACCACCACTCATGTCTGTACCAGCCGATCTTGCGGTTAAAGAAAGATCGGGGTTATTTTTTTTGTTTTTGGAAACGAATTTTACCAGAGCTGTTACGCCTTCTTCGTCCTTTGGAAAAACAACCACTTTTGGCTTTACCTCAAAAAGACTAGCATCGTGGGAGTAGAAGGTGAGGGTTTGATTGTCGGTTAGAACATCGCCTTTTATATTTTTCTTTAATTCTTCTAGTAATTTATCGTCCATTTTTATATCAAAAATCAAAAATTAAATATCAAAAATACATATTAAATATAAAATATATTTGATTTTTTATATGTATATTTACTATTTAATATTTAATATTTGATATTTAATATTGCTTTCTTGAGATTGCTCTTTTAACCGATTCGTTGATACTTTTTGTTCCCATCCCATACTTTTCAATCAATTCTTTTGGGGAGCCGGATTCTGCAAAGGTGTCCTGAACACCAATAAATTCTATAGGAGTTGGTTTGGTTTTTGCCAAAAATTCTGCAATTGCCCCCCCCATGCCACCCATTACTTGGTGATCCTCAACAGTTACTAGTGTTCTTGTTTGTTGAACAATAGATAAAATTGAATTTTGATCAAGCGGTTTTATGGTAGAAACGTTTGCGACCAAAACCGGTGTGCCTTCTTGTTCCAATTCTTTTGCGGCAAGAAGGCTGTAATACATCATATATCCAGTGGCCAGTATTGCACAAACTGGATTTTTTGTGGTCCAAAAAATTGGAATTTTGCTTGTTGCAAAGGGAGTTTCCTCTGTTGTAATAAGAGGAGTTTTATCTCTTGAGAATCGCAAATACACAGGACCATCTATTTTGGCAGCATCAATTGTGGCTTTTTTTGCCTCAATTGCATCGCAGGGGATTATTACTTTAATGTCTGGCCAACAGCGAGTAATGGCAATATCTTCTGTTGCCTGATGTGTAGCGCCATCCGGGCCTGTCATAATTCCGCTGTGATGTCCTGCTATTTTGACATTTGATTGATTGTAAATTATGGTGGTACGAATTGTCTCCCAATTTTTGCCAGGTGAAAAAGTAGCATAAGAGGAAATAAAGGGAATTTTGCCAGAAACCCCAAGACCTGCGGCAATTGCTGCCATATTCTGTTCGGCAACACCACACTGGAAAAAACGCTCAGGAAACTTTTGCGCAAACTTGTGAGCTTGGGTAGATTCTGCGACATCGGCAGAAAGAGCAACTACATTTGGATTTTGTTCACCCAATACGACAAGTCCCTCTCCATACCCTGCTCGGGTTGGTTTTACTTCTACATCTTCCTCAAATAGTTTTGGATTAAGTTTTAGATCAGGATTTAGCATAAGTTCAAAGTTCAAAATGCAAAGTTCAAAGTTGCAATTCAAAATTTAAAGTTATTAAAACTTTTAACTTTAAACTGTAACTTTTAATTTTTAACTTTGAATTTTGAACTCGTCACTGGTGTTCCGAAACAATTTTTCCCTGCAATGTTCTTAGTTCCTCAAGCGCTTTCTTTGCCTGTTCTCCTTTTGGAGGAGCACCGCTGACATTGCTTGCGTCTGGTGGCATTCCGTGCCACTCAAATCTATTTTCCATAAAATCCACTCCTTTGCCAGGAACTGTATGGGCAATAATTGCTGTTGGTTTCTCAAAAACCGCTCGCGCTTCGCGTACAGCATCTACAAATGCTTTTATATTGCTTCCTTCAACTTCCAAGACTTCCCAATTGAAGGCTTCGTACTTTGCCCGGAATGGCTCAA
>CAZPZA010000068.1:0-4919 GCA_964590985.1 uncultured Gammaproteobacteria bacterium | reverse complement strand
GCAAAAGCTAATGTTTGAGCATAATCAAAAATTACATAACTTCTGCCAGGGTTTGGCAGAAAAGAAACAAGAGTAAAAGTCAAAATTGTTCCAAGTTGAAAAATTCCAATAGCAAGGGTTCTTGGCCACATAAGCCTTATAACCTCCAACACGCCTGCTGTTTTTAAGGACAAGGTTGGTATAAACGAAAAGCCAATGCTTCTAACTTTGGGTATCTGAATGACTGCAAAAATAAGCGCTCCAAGTATCACCCCATAAGCTGCAGAAAAAATACCCAGAAAAGGATGGAGGAAAAAAATACTACTTATGATTCCAAGGTTATAGAAAGCAGACGCAATTCCTGGAATAAAAAAGTGGCTGTAGGATTGGAGAGTTACCGAAAAAAAACTTCCTATAATAAATAAGAATTGTCCAAAAATTATTATTCTCATAAGGCTTGCCATAAGCTCTATGTTTTCTTTTGACAAGCCAGGGGCTACAAGTCCTAAAAACTCATTAGCAAATACAAAAAGAATAGTAGCCAAAACCAAAAAAACAACCAAGCCCAAAACAATAAGGGTTGACGCAAGCCTATAAGCATCTTGTTTTTTCTCACGAGATATGTATTCAGAAAAAACGGGAATAAATGCCGATGATAATGCTCCAGCAATAGTTATCTGAAATAAAAAATCCGGAAGCCTAGAGGACGCTAAATAGATTCCCAAAGTATCTGATGCTCCAAAAATTCCAACCAACAGTCGATGTCTTACAATGCCTAAAATTTGAGATAAAACAATTGTTATCATTATTATAAACGCCGCTGACAGTATGTTAGTTTGGCGTCTTAACAAAAGGTTAAGGCTTTTTTTCAAAAAATCGTGGGGCATATTTAAAATACTTGCGGTTTATAGTATAGCATGGTAAAATTGCGTTATGCCAGTAACAAAATCAGCAGAAAAAAAACTGCGAAAAGACAAAAAAAGAGAATTAGCCAACAAAAGGTTTATAAATCTTTTAAAAAAATCTATAAGGCTTGCAAAGGAAGATCCCAAAAATAAAAATATTCAAAAAGCAATTAGTCTTTCTGATAAAGCCGCCAAGAAAAATATAATTCATAAAAACAAAGCCGCAAGAATAAAATCTAGTCTTGTCAAAGTACCTCTTGCCATTCGAGGGTCCTAGTATTAGACTAGATATAGAATGGCAAAAAAGTCTGAAAAAATTTTTTACCCTCTAAATCTTCTCAAAAGCAGAAAAAAAGATACAGTTGATACTATTATCAACTGGTCGATAACCATCGGCCGTTTCATGGTAATAGCGGTAGAGTTAGTGGCTCTTTCGGCTTTCTTATACAGGTTTTCGCTGGATAGACAAATTATCGATCTTAACTCAAAAATAAAACAGCAAGAAGCAGCAATACAACTCTTAAAAGACAATGAAATACAATATAGAAATCTGCATGAACGTCTAGCCTCGGCTTCAACTCTATCAACGACGAGTATGCAAAAAATTAAAGTTTTCCAAAATATTGTCGATCTTCTGCCGCAAAATATACTCCTTAACACCTTATCTGTACTTGAAAACAAAATTACTATAAATGTATCTTCGAGAGATACTTCATCACTAAAACAGTTTGTAAATTCTCTCAAAACATATCCTCAAATCAGCAAACTTTTTCTTAATAGCATCGGTGTTAAAGACGCAAGCGGATTAACACTAAATTTAGTTGCAAACATACAGTAATTCTATGATTCATAATCCAAAAAACACTAAAATTAAATATCTTTCAAAAACCAGCTATTTAATACTGCCTCCTGCTTTACAGAGCGAGAAAACAAAGAAGCTTACAAGTATTATACTTACCCTAACAGCCACCATAATATTTGGCATATTTGCTATAAATCCAACAGTATCAACCATTGTAGGCCTTAAAAAAGAGCTTGGCGACAAGAAATCTGTTCAAAAAGCCCTTCAAGAAAAGATTATAAATCTTTCAAAGCTGCAAGAGCAGTACACAGAGATTCAAGAAGATATCCCATATATACTGGAGACTATACCAAAAAACCCAAGTCCTGCTCTTCTTGCAGCCCAAATACAGTCTATTGCGCAAAATACAAATATTAATATTACGAATCTCCAAGCCCAGGCAGTTGAATTATTTAATCAACAAATTGCGCAACAAAACAAAGAGTCTTCTTATTCATTCTCAGTGAGTGGTACTGGCAATTTTTACGACATAAGCGCATTTATCTCTGAACTAGTAAATATGCAGAGAATTTTAACAGTGGACGCATTCTCAATTGACCAAGCAGCAAAACCAGCAGATAACTTAAGATTTAGCCTTCAAGGATCTGCTTATTACAAACCATGAAACAGAAAGATATTATTTTTATACTAACGCCTATAGTAATATTTGTTTTTGCTTGGATTGTCTTTAGCATAAAACATAAAGCAGACACTTCCACAATATCACAGTCTCTTCAAACTAACGTTATTCCTATACAGGAAGAGTTTGACACAGAAACAATTGCAGAGATTAAAAAAAGAAAAAGAATAGTTCCTCTTTATAGCAACCAACCTTTGGAATCTTTAGCAACTGTTTCTGCTAAGGAGATCACTCCATGAAAAACACATTTTGGGATAAACGCATGCCCACACTTCTAAGCATAGGGATTATAGGAATAGGTCTTATAATTACCTCTTTTGTTCTAAAAACTCCAACTAGTATTATAAGTAGAGCAGATATAACACAAATGCCACAAAACGTAAAAGTTACTAATATTTTAGATAAGAGCTTAACAATCTCCTACATAACAGAGGCGTCAAATATAGGCTCGATAAACTTTGGCATCGATGATAGTTTAGGACAAATAGCGCTTGATGAAAGAGACCAAGAAACAGGTTTTATAAGACCAAGGCGAACTCATAGTTTTACACTAAAAAATCTTAAACCTCTTACTCAATATTTTTTTACTATTGTTTCAGGCAACAACACGTTTTTAAACAATGACGTTCCTTATAAAGTATCAACAGCGCCAACATTTAAACCTAGTCAAAATCAACAATTTTTAGTTCAGGGAAAAGTAATTCTTTCTAATGGGGCAACACCGGAAGAAGGATTAGCATATATCGACACAGAAAGATCTCAACAGCTATCCACTTTAGTCAAAAGCAACGGGAAATACTCACTAACTCTTGGAAGTTTACTTACAAAAGATCTTTTGTCCTCTCTCTCTCTTGATGAAAACGATGTTGTTGAAATAACTATTACAGATGGCAAGTTAAAATCCAATATTTTACTTTTGGCAAAGCAAATTAGCAATATTCCAGTAGTAACTTTGTCAAATGATTACGATTTTACTTTGGCTACAGCAACTACAGCAGTCGACCAATCAGCCAAGGTAAGTTTTTCTTCTATAGAAACTGCTATAGCGCCAACTCAAACTCCAACTCCTATGCCAACAATCGTACCTACTAGCGTAGTCACTCCGACTCTCTCACCTACTCCTTCTTTAATAGCCGAAACCTATGCACCTTCTCCAACCTCCCTTCAAGAAGCACCCCTTGGAAACCAAAGCGCTCTTGCTGTAGGGATTGCAGGAGTAGCTGTATCTTTGTTGGGTGCATTTCTTTTTATTATCACCCGAGGGGGGATCTCTCGACAATGAATATAGCTGTGATAGGCTCTGGTTTCACAGGATTATCTGCTGCTTTTCATTTGCTAAAAAGAGGACATAAAGTTACAGTTTTTGAAAAAGATTCCTCGCCTGGAGGGCTAGCAATAGGCTTTAAACAAAAGCAGTGGAAGTGGACACTTGAGAAACACTACCACCATTGGTTCGTAAACGACAAAAGTGTGCTTTCTTTAGCTAAAGAAATAGGCTACAGCGTCATAACAAAACGGCCTAAAACCTCAACTTTTATTGATGGAAAAATCTATCAACTAGACTCCGCTTTATCTCTTCTTGGCTTTCCAAAATTGCCCCTGCCTGATCGGCTCAAGATGGCAGCAGTATTAGCCTTGATGAAATATAATCCTTTTTGGCAACCCTTGGAAGGAATAAGAGGAACTAACTTTCTTTCAAAGACAATGGGTAAAAAAGCCTACCAAATAATATGGGAACCGCTTTTTGTTAATAAGTTTGGAAAATATGCCAACGAGGTTTCCCTTGCCTGGTTTTGGGCGCGCATTAAAAAACGGACAGCGTCTCTTTCATACCCAAAAGGCGGATTTTTAGAATTTGCAAATGCACTTGTTAGGAAAATTGAAGGAATGGGCGGAAAAGTCTTATTTAACACTTCTGTTGATAAAATTGAATCAGTGTCAAACGTTCACCTCCGAGGAGTCGTTTCACAACACCTCGGAGGTGGCCGAAGGACTCCTCCGAGGTGGACTCTTGGCTTCGACAAAGTCATCGTTACTCTGCCCTCATTCTTCTTCCTAAAAATCGCTCCCCAGCTTCCAGATGATTACAAAAATAAATTGCTGGCGCTTAAAGGGTTAGGCGCTATCAACTTAATACTTCGTCTAAAAAAACCATTCCTAATAGATGGCACATACTGGCTTAATATCTGTGATAAAAAATCACCGATAATGGCAATTGTTGAACATACCAATTTTATTGATAAGAAATATTATAGTAACGAACATATTGTTTACTTGGGCAACTATTTACCGCATGATCATCCATATATGAAATTAAACGCTATTGATCTCTTAAAAATCTATGACCCTTATTTAAGAAAAATCAATCCAAATTATTCACTATTTACTATTCACTATTCACTATTCACAACTCCCTTCGCCCAGCCCATAATTCCGACTTATTATTCAAGAATTATCCCTCCTTTTGAAACCCCACTTAAAAACGTCTATCTAGCTAACATCCAACAGGTGTATCCGTGGGATAGGGGGACGAATTATGCGGTGGAATTGGGAG
>CAZPZA010000067.1:0-4972 GCA_964590985.1 uncultured Gammaproteobacteria bacterium | reverse complement strand
TCGCGGGGGGAGCAACGGTTGGCAGTTCTACAGCTTAAGATGATAGACTTAAAGTTTCTAACAGACAAGCTTGGAGAAAAGCCATTGCTTCTTTTGGATGATATCTTTTCAGAACTGGATCAAGAACATATAAGTTTGGTTCTTAAGATGATTAAGGGTCAGCAGACTATTATTACAACCACGCATAAAGAATTGGTAGAAGATAGCTTCCTAAAAGACGCCAGTGTGATAGAATTGGATAAATGATATTGTTGTCATTGTTTCATTGCTCTATTGCTACCTCACCCTAGCCCGCGCCTTATAGGAGAGGGGACAATAACAATTTAGCAGTATAACAATTTAACAATTGATCTTGAATTAAGGATTATGTTTATGCGCAGCTTCAATCCAGAAAGTTTAACTAAACTGTATGTCCCGCCTCCTTCCTCCCATAAAGGCCAAAATGGGAAGATTATGATTATTGGCGGGTCCAAGCTTTTTCATGCTGCGTCTTTGTGGGCTCTTAAAGTTGCATCAAGAATTGTTGATATGGTTTATTATTCCTCTGTGGATGAGAATAATCAAATAGTGAAATCGGCAAAAGAAGAGTTTCGGGATGGAATTGTTGTTAGGCGAAGCTTAATAGACAGCTATATTCAAGAAGCAGATTGCGTTTTAATTGGTCCTGGGTTGCCAAGATCAGAAGGCCAAGAGTTTGGTGATGATGACACAAAGTTACTCACAGAGGGGTTATTAAAGAAGTATCCAAACAAAAGATGGGTTATCGACGGGGGGAGTCTTCAGACTATAGACCCATCATTAATTCCAAAAAATGCGATACTTACTCCGCACCTAAGAGAGTTTGAGACGCTATTTTCCCATGCCGCCCCGAACCCTAAAGGTGTCATCCTGAATTCATTTCAGGATCTCAGTCAAACGGAGATTCCGAAACAAGTTCGGAATGACAATAAACAAGTTAAACATGACAAGAAAGTAGCAGAAATAGCAAAAAAATATAATTGCGTTATTTTACTTAAAGGTCAGACAGACATTGTTTGCTCCCCAAATGAATGCGTAGGGATTTCCGGGGGAAATGCGGGAATGACAAAAGGGGGGACTGGCGATGTATTAGCAGGATTGGTGGCAGCGCTTTACTGCAAAAACGATGCGTTTTTGAGTGCGACTGCTGGGTCATATATCAATAAAAAAGCAGGAGATAGCCTTTACAAAAAAGTTGGTCCTTATTTTAACTCTTCGGATTTAGCAGATGAGATTCCAAAGGTGATGAAGAAATATATTATTGATAGCAAATGAAATTTGTTTTTACAAAGCATGCAGCGGTTGATAAGTTTGCCTGGCTTAAAAAGCATAAGTTTAAAATAAAGATTACAAAGCTGATTATAAAAGAGATAATTCAAAATCCCGATCATGAGGATAAGGAATCTGATTTACCAAAAATTATTGCTTCTCAAACTATTGACGAAAGGCATATTTTGAGGGTTGTTTATCGAAAGGAAGATGATATAATAATAGTGATTACATTTTATCCAGCTGAAAAAGGGAGGTACTATTAATGAAAATAAAATATAACAAAGAAGATGACGTATTGATGATCGAGTTGAACAAAAAACCAATCGATTACGCTGAGCAATCAGGGGATATAATTGTTCACTTCTCACCTAAAAGAGAAGCTGTTCTTTTAGAGATCTTGGATGCTTCTAAATTTCTGCAAGAACAATCAAAAGCCCTACCAAGAGAACTTAAGCAGGCGATGTTTGCGGTAGGATAAAAGAAATCCCGCCTTCGTTCTGCAATGCAGAACTTCGGCGGGCAGGCAAGCAAAAATTCTTCGCAACTGCTTCGTAATTAGTCCTTGTTTTCCAGTCTTTTTAGCAGTTTTGAGAGTTATAGAGCTACAAAAACTGCAAGCGCTGCTACCAGACCAAATCCACTGGTTGCAAGAGCGAGCATTTGGCGAACAATCTCGATATGAAGTTTTTTATCCGCTGACATTTTCTGTCTTTGAGTTTCTTCTAGAATTTTTATTCTATCATCTATTGCTGGTTGGATCATTCTAATGTATACTAATGTAAATAGTTCGAATGAATTCTAATAATGGATATGGCTAGATTGATTTATCCCGAACTGAGCTATAGAATAGTAGGTATATTGTTTGAAGTCCACAATAGATTAGGAGGTAATTATGAAGAAAAGTATTATCAGCGAGCGGTTGAGAAACTGTTGAGATTAAACAAGCTTGCGTTTAACGAAGAGTTAAAAGCAGATATTTCTTTTGAAGGCGATAGAATTGGTAAATATTTTTTAGATTTCTTAGTTGAAGATAAAATTATACTCGAGCTTAAAGCTGTAGCAAGAGTACTTACCGCTCATTTTAGACAAGTTAGATCTTATTTAAAAGTTAAGAATCTACAATTAGGTATTCTTGCTAACTTTAGAGGAGAAAAGTTAACGTATAAAAGGATTTTAAATCCTAATGTGAATACGAATCTATCCGAATCAGAATACTCTGAATAAATCCGAATATTAGGATGAATTTGGACTATTTTTTATTCGAATACATTAGTATGTACAACCCAAAATTCACCATCACTAACAAGATTCTCAAAAATATAGGTATTATTGAAGCCTGCAAAGAGATTATAGATCATGCGCCGCTCCTTCCATATTATGAAAAACAATTCCGAGATGATGCCATGGTACGAACTGTTCATTATGGCACACATCTTGAGGGAAATGAGCTCAATCTAACGCAAGCTGAAAAGGTTATGTTGGGACAACAAGTGATAGCGCGAGAGCGGGATATTCAAGAAGTTATAAATTATAGAAAAGTAATGGAGTATATTGAGAAATCTAAAATCCACAACTCAAAAATCCTGCCCGATCGGCAGGCAGGCAAAACTCTGATTGACGAAGAATTAATAAAACATTTACACAGATTGACAGTTGATAGAATTCTTAAACCCCAAAAATGTGGGGAGTATAGGAGTACGTTGGTTGTGGTTAGAAATAGTGTTACAGGAGAGGTGTCTTTTAGGCCGCCTATGGCTTTGGCTATTCCATATCAAATAAAAGACCTTTTGGCATTTTTAAATAGGTCTAGTAAACAAGATATTCATCCAGTTTTGAGGAGTGGAATTGTTCATTACGAGTTGGTAAGAATTCACCCTTTTGTGGATGGCAACGGTAGGGTTGGCAGAGCCCTTTCCACTCTTATATTATTTTTGGAGGGATACGATATTCGAAAGTTTTTTTCTTTGGAGGAATATTTTGACAAAGATGCTACTTACTACTACGATGCTTTGCAAAGCGTAGGGAGAAACAAAGGGGATTTGACTCATTGGCTGGAGTATTTTACCCAGGGTTTGGCAATAGAACTTTCCAAAATAAAAGACAAAGTTGAAAAAATATCTGTGGATGGCAAGTTGAGGGAAAGACTTGGTGGTCAGCCTCTAATGCTAACAGATCGCCAGCTTAGAATTATAGAGTTTATCCAAAAAACAGGATATTTGCAAAACCAAGCTTTTAGAGGGCTTTTTCCTATGATTTCAGATGATACAATTTTGAAGGAGTTAAAAGTTTTAGCACAAAATGGTATTGTTAAAAAAATAGGATCTACCAAAAGCGCAAAATATATAATGGCGTAGGACTATTATGGATGAAGTAGGTTTTGTAGATAAAGAAAGAGGTCAGGAAAGAAAATTTGAGCTGATGACAGATTTGGCTCCGCTGGAACATTGGTTGATCGACAGTTCAGTTCGCCTTAAAGATGGTAGCATTTTTAATTCAGATAGGCTTGAAAAAGATCAAGCGCTAGCTAGGGATGCTGAATTTTTGTTAAAACCAAACGGTTTAACGACTAATGCATCCAATTTAAAAAAGATAGCGGAAAAACGAAGCGAAGAAAAAAAATTGACCGGATGGTATCCTTGCTTTAAGGTACGTAGTAGAGAGATTTCTTCAAACTACGATTTTGATTTATTTCTTTCTTTACCTTCGGAAAACGGGTTGATCCCCAATGAATTTAGATTTAAGCTCAAAAGAGCTAAAGAGGATAAAGATGACCTGCCTATTCCACAGGATGAATGTAAGCGGGTTTTTGATTTAATTACTTTATCTGATACTAAAAGGGGTTATTTTTCCATTGAGAAGCAGGTAGACAAAGGGGTTATACTCTTGAAATATTTGCCTCTTCTTGAAAATAAAGACAAATGACATTCGCAGCTCTTTCATCATATTTTGAGAAATTAGAGTCAACTTCCTCAAGACTTGCTTTAATAGACATACTTTCTGATTTATTTAATAAGGCCTCAAAAGACGAGATAGATAAAATTGTATATCTGACACAAGGCAGAATTGCGCCGTTTTTTGAGGCTTTGGAAATGGGCATGGCGGAAAAGACAGTTGCAAGCGCTGTTGCCTCGGTAGCTGGCATTGATCGTGAAGGAGTACTGAAACTTTACGCAAAATTAGGAGATATGGGGGTAGTAGTGCAACAGCTAAAGTCAAAAGTCAAAAGTCAAAAGTCAAAAGTAACGATAGGAGAGGTGTTTGAAATCTTGACAAAAATCGCCAAAACATCAGGAGAAGGGACGGTTGAGAAAAGGCAAACTTTGTTATCAGACCTTTTAAAAAAGCTTGATCCAATCTCTGCTAAACATTTAGTAAGAATTCCTCTTGGCAATCTACGGCTTGGTATTGGAGACCCAACCATTTTAGATGGAATGGCTATGGCAAAACTTGGAGACAAAAGCAAAAGAAAACTTTTGGAAGGAGCCTACAACAGAACTTCTGATCTTGGTTTTATTGCAAATACACTTTGGGATAAGGGTTTGGATGCGGTTCAAAAGCTTAAAGTACAGGTTGGAAAGCCAATTAGATCTGAGCTTTGCGAAAGGCTCCCAAATCCTGAAAAAGTTTTTGAGAAAATGGGACCAAAAGTTCATGCTACCCTTAAATTCGATGGGTTTAGAGT
>CAZPZA010000066.1:0-5204 GCA_964590985.1 uncultured Gammaproteobacteria bacterium | reverse complement strand
TGCAACATAGTTGTATAGATTATACTCTATACAACGTATCGTAGTACGACAATTAAGGACTATGGCATTTAAAGAAGTGCCACTACCCGAATTAAATATTACAGGTTATGACAAGACCTAAGATATTTACTGTTGTTTTTATACTGCTAACTCATGTTACGCATGTCCGTCATTCTGGGAAGGAGTTCTGCAATGCAGAACGACGACTCCAGAATCTCTCCGTTTGCCTCATGGTGTAAGGAGATTCTGGACGCGCTCATTCTTCGCTTGCCAGAATGAGAGTGCGTAAGGTGAGTTATATGTTAAAAAAACAAAAATTTCAGAGATTTCAAACGAGCAATGGGAAAAGATTGCGCAATTTGAATATTATCTGCCAGATGTAAATTGATAAACATTATTTTAGTAATATAGGTTACTGTACTATCTTATAATATCTACTACTGTTGGCGCAGTATGGTGTCCCTTGACAGAAGGGCTGCCGTTTGGGAGGCAGCTCTTTTTTATGATCTTATTCATGGGAAAATTATCACTTCTTTTTTGTGTCTTGGACAAGACTCGTCGTGATCATTTACGCCTAGACAAAGATGGCACATCAACTCTTCTCTCTCCGTTTTGTTCCCAATAAGATAGATAATTCTTTGATCTCCATTTGTAAGATATTTAATGACAGTTTTTTTGTCAGTTTGGTGTTCGTTTTCGCTATTATTTTCAGTTTTTTGTTCATTGGGAATTTCATAATTTATTCCTTTTTTAAGATTTACTTCAATTTGGGCTGTTGTTAAAAAAAGAGGTATTTTATGTCCCGGTATTTCTCCAACACAAGCTATCATTTGTTCTACTCTTTTTCTGACATCAGAAGAACAATAATTGTGTATTATGTTTTCTGCTTGTGTTGAGGCTTCTTCTTCAGACATACCGTTAAAGTATCGAGAAAGCAATGCTACTTTGGACATATCGCTTCCGTAACCATGAGCATGTCCATCACATGTGGCAACTTTTCCAGCAGCGGCGATTAGCTGCATTGTTTTGGCAGGAATATGTCCTGCAAAAGTTGTTCGTCCCTGGGAATCACCATCTGGTATTACAGATAGGCTTAAAATCGGCACTCCAAGTGCAAGAGCAACAATGGCGTGATTAAATTCATGTCCTGCAGTTTTGATGCGTTCGGTAGATATACCTCTCCTTTTTTCTGGCGATGGAACTTGCTTATAAAGATTATCCAGACAAAGCTTTTCTATTGGTGGTGGTTTTGGCTTTTCCAATAGCCCTACAGTTGAATATGGCGAGAGCTCAATGTTTCCCATGGCAAGCCAATTTTACACCGATTAGCTGAATTACTCAATATCCCGCAGATTCGTTCATTTTGGGTATTGACAAATAAATAAGAATAGTGTTTATAATAAATTATGGCAAAAAAGTCAATAAAAGAATCAGACGCAAAGTCTATAATTGCTCTTTTGATAGTTCTTATTGCTTTTGCTGTATTTATTTTCTTTTATACTAACAAAGAGGCAGTTTTTGCCTCCGGCAGCCTTCAATCCTTAATTACTCTTATAGTAATTGCTATGGGTTCTCTTATCGTTCTTTTGTATCTGGTTAACGCTCCACGTTCCTCCAAAAAGAGAAAATAATTGTAAGATTCCAAAAGCGGCGGGGGATCGGCTTCGATTTGGCGAAAGGATACATTCCCGATTGCTCTTTCTACATCGACTCCTGCGGCACTTGCTAGTTGCATGACAGTTATTATTACATCTGCAAATTTCTCGTACATATTGCGTTTATCAAACTTTTCTAGTTTTGATCGCCTTTGAAGTTTTAGAATAGAAAGAATATCGTTGCATAACTCTCCTACTTCCTCGTTAAGCTTGACTCTCCTTGTTAAAATTTTTTTTTGTTGGGAATAGAGTCTAAAGTCCGAAGACGTCTTGTGGTTTAGTGTTTCTATCCTTTCTAGAACTTGCGAGATTTTTTAAATTCACAATCTTATTATATCATGTTACTTATCATTAAAGTTGATATCTGTTAAAATAGATTGTATGAAAAATGTTGTGAAGAATATAGAAGAAATCGAAGAGCAGTGGAGTAAAAAGAGGATTTTAATTGCTATTGTTATTGTCGCTTCTTTGTTAGGGGCAGGTGTATATTTTTTGAAAAATGGTGTTTTTGGAGCAAGAGACATTTTATCATCAAAGGCTATTTGGGGAGCAAACACAACCAAGGAAGATACTGTCAAAAAGATCAGTGAAGGAGTTTCTAAAAAGGTTTCTTTGCCCTTAACAACAATAAAAGAAAAATTGGATAATCTAAAAAAGGAGGTAGCTAATTTAAGCGTTGAAGATATTGCATCTTCATCACCCCAAATCCAAAAGATTATGAACGACTTTAATGGTCTTAAAGAGTATCCTCGTAATGAAGCTAAAAATATTTGTCAAAAAATTTGTAGCGAGCTCTAAGAATATCTTTATTTTTTCATTTGGCTTCACATGAATAGTGTAGCATACTCGTTTTATTTAGGATTTAGGATTTTGTAGCGTTTGATGAGTTTTTTGCCAGATTTTAGGTCTGCTGTAGCCTCGAGTCTCATATCAGTTATATTAGCATGATATCTGCAAACATTTTTAGAACACGTGCCAAATAGAATTTCTCGACTTGATGTGTTTCCGTAAGAAGGATCCACCGAACCACCCGCACCTTCCTCTTGACCATTGGTTGTATAAATAAGCAGGTATGAGACACTATTTGCATTTTGAAGACCGCCAAAATAAATAAGAAGTGCCTTTCTATCGCGTCTTAACTTAGGAGTTACAGTGACCAAAGAGCCAAATGACCTTTTTGTGGTTGCTGTTTTTTTGCTTGATTTTACTTGAGGAAGCACTTTGGCAGCCTCAATAGGTTGAGCATAAAAAGAGGCGAATAGTAGAGTTATAATTAGCAGTTGGGTAATCAATACTTTTTGCATCTTAAACTACTATAGCAAAGAAAAAAAATTTGGTCAAAACATGCTATACTTATGACAGAATTCTAAATGAGTAAGCCTTTGCCCTCTAAAACAATTCTTATAAGTTCCCTAGTAACAATTATTATAGTTGGAAGTATCGCTTTGTATTTATTTAAGAATAAACAAACTATTTCTCCTCTTTCGGAAGACACAACTACTGTGGTGTTGGAAAAACTGCCATCAAAAACGCTCAAAGAATATGTGGATGATTCTGGCTTTAGTTTTAACTATCCAGGAGATGTTGTGATTAGCAAGAAAGAAATAAACGATGATGATACTTATACAAATTTAGAGCTTACAGCAAAAGATATCAGGGGAAGCATCCTAATTAAAATTACGGAAACACAACTTAAGTCTATTGATGATTGGTTTTTGGAGAACAAATTGGCAGCACCTATAAAAGATGTTGAATTTGGCGGTCTTTCAGGCAAGGAAACCAAAGCTTTAGATAAATTGACAGCAGTTGCTTTAGATCAGGGTGTTCTTTTTACAATAGAACTTAATTCTCAAGACGAATACTGGTTAAGCGTATATAACACCACCCTTTCTAGTTTTGCATTTGTTCAAACCCAAGCAGAATCAGTTGCAGATAGTGGATCGTTGGACTTTGCCGAAGGTGATGTTATCTTGGAAGAAGAAATTATAGAATAATGTCTTCAAAGATTTGTTACAAAAGATATTTGCAGGTAAATTTGCGGCTTATGAACGATACAAAAGAAAGAGTAGAAAAGCTTTTGGAAAAATCGAATATAGATGATAAAAGAAAGATTATTAGGGCTTTAGAGGCAGAAAGCACCAAATCTAATTTTTGGCAAGACCATACCGAGGCTGCAGAAAAAATGAAGCAGTTGGCAGATCTTCAAAAAGAGGTTAAAGAGCTAGAGGAGTTAGAAGAATTGGTAGAAAAAGGTCAATATGAAAAGGGGGAATTGCTTTTGAAACGTTTTGAAACACAGTTTTACCTATCTGGTCCATACGATACAAGTGGTGCAATTTTATCTATTCATGCTGGTCAAGGAGGGGTTGAGGCAATGGATTGGACGCAAATGCTTTTTAGAATGTACACAAGGTTTTTTGAAAAAAGAGAATGGAGTTTTGAGACGGTAGAAGAGACGCCTGGTGAGGAGGCAGGATTAAAGACAGTAATTGTTTCGGTTGATGGTCAATATGCATATGGATATCTAAAGCACGAAGCAGGAGTACATAGGTTAGTTCGCCAGTCGCCATTTAATGCCGACAAACTGCGTCAGACCTCATTTGCCCTTGTTGAGGTACTGCCCCAGATTCAAGATGCAAAAGAGGTGGAGCTAAAAGAAGATGATTTGGAATGGGAATTTTATAGAGCCAGTTCTCATGGGGGGCAAAATGTGCAGAAAGTCTCCTCTGCCGTAAGACTAAAACATAAGCCAACAGGAATCGTAGTGACCGCGCAGTCAGAGCGTTATCAAGCACAGAATCGTGAATATGCGTTAAGAATCTTGCGTGGTCGCCTTTGGACACTTCGCGAAGAAGAAAGAAAAAGGGAAGAGCAAAAACTAAAAGGAGCGTACAAAACTCCAGGATGGGGCAATCAGATTAGATCTTACGTTTTGCATCCTTACCACATGGTAAAAGACTTACGAACTAACTTTGAAACATCAAATACAGAAGCGGTTTTGGATGGAGAGTTGGATGGGTTTATTGATGAAGAATTAAGAAAACTGTAGGATTAAGGTATTTGACCTCTGCTTTGTAATATGTTATCTTTAAATTGCTATGATTGATTTAAGCAAAATCTTATCAAAATATAAAAAGGGTTGGCTTGCTTTAGCTCCAAATAATAAGGATCTTTTAGCAGTAGGATCTACATTGGAAGAAGTCCTAAGGAAAGCTAAAAAAAAGGGCATAGAGAATCCTACTCTATTGAAATTAGGGCCTTTTAAGTACCTATTTACTGGAAAAGCGAGTAGATGAAGTTTGACTTACATCAAGGTTTTAGATTTTCCTAAGCACCAAAAGCGAGAACGCATTCTCCCATGGATTCGCTTCGGTATCTTTAATCTTAAAGATCAATCTCAAATACTTTATCCTCTTGGCTTGGTAGATTCTGGTTCTGATATCACATTTATTAACCATGAATTTGGTAAAAAGCTTGGTTTTGATATTAAGAAAGGCTTAAGAAGTGAAGTTCATGGTGTTGGAGGAGGAAAGATTGATCTCTATTTTC
>CAZPZA010000065.1:0-5264 GCA_964590985.1 uncultured Gammaproteobacteria bacterium | reverse complement strand
TTTTTTCTTGTCATGCCGAACTTGTTTCGGCATCTCGTTTCATCAAGAAGGAGATCCTGAAACCACGTTAGACGTGGTGAAATAAATTCAGGATGACAGAGTATTTTAAATTAAGAACGAAGCAATCAAAAGCGCCACAATATTCAATACTTTTATCATCGGATTAATTGCCGGTCCTGCTGTGTCTTTGTAGGGATCACCAACTGTGTCTCCTGTAACTGCTGCCTGATGAGCAAAGCTTCCTTTACCCCCTAAATTTCCCTCCTCTATGTATTTTTTGGTATTGTCCCAAGCGGCTCCACCTGTGGTCATTGAGATTGCGACAAAAAGACCGGTGATAATGCTTCCTACCAATAACCCCCCAAGCGCTTTTGGGCCCAAGATAAATCCAACCAACATTGGCGCAACAACTGGGATTAGCGCAGGCACAAGCATTTGTTTTATCGAAGCTTTTGTAACAATGTCAACTGCTTTTCCATACTCTGGTTTCGCTGTACCTTTCATAAGACCCTTAATTTCTTTAAACTGTCTCCTTACCTCATTAACAACTGCAACACTTGCTTTGCCAACTGCTTCCATTGCTAGGGCGCCAAAGAAATATGGAAGCGCTCCTCCAATAAACAAACCAATGATAACGCTTGGATCCGATAAAGAAAACGCGATTGGTTCTGCCCTGCTTGCAGTTAGTTCTTGAGTATAGCTTGCAAAAAGGACCAACGCTGCAAGTCCGGCAGAGCCGATTGCATAAGCTTTTGTGATTGCTTTTGTGGTATTCCCAACTGCATCTAGGGGGTCAGTGACGTCTCGAACTTTTTTATCAAGTCGTGCCATCTCGGCGATTCCGCCAGCGTTGTCTGTAATTGGTCCAAAAGCATCAATAGCTACGATAATGCCAGTTAAGGAAAGCATGCTGGTTGCGGCAATAGCTATCCCGTAAAGACCGGCTAGAGTATAAGCAATCAAAATACCTGCCGATATCAACAAAATTGGAGCCAGCGTTGATTTCATTGATACTGCAAGACCCGCGATAACATTAGTGCCGTGTCCTGTTGTTGAGGCGTTGGCAATTGTTTTTACAGGAGAGAACTTTTTAGAAGTAAAGTATTCTGTGATTATTACCATGCCGATAGTAATAATCAGGCCAATAATTGATGAGTAAAATAAATTTGTAGAAGAGATTCCATTTATGCCATTTGGGAAAAGCAAATTGGTAAAAGTATTAAATCCAATAAGAGATATAATTATTGCGATTCCCAACCCTTGATAAAGAGGGTCCATGATGCTTTTGCCTTTAAGTTTGGTAAAACCTGTTGCAACAATAGATGCGATAATCGAAACTGCGCCAATTAGCAGTGGATAAGATAAAACCTCTTGGTTTCCTTTGAATAACAGGTTTCCTAATATCATTGCCGCAACTGTCGTAATAACGTAAGTTTCAAATAAATCAGCAGCCATGCCTGCGTCATCGCCTACGTTATCCCCTACTAAATCGGCTATAACACCTGGGTTTCTGGGGTCATCCTCTGGAATTCCTTTTTCTATTTTTCCCACCATATCTGTGCCAACATCCGCGCTTTTGGTGTATATTCCGCCCCCTAGTCTTGCAAAAACAGAAATAAGCGATCCTCCAAAACCTAATGCTATCAATGGTTGAAGATTACTTATTCCAATATTTCCTAAGACAAGATAGAAGCCGGCTACAGACAATAGAGCAAGACCAGCAACCATAAATCCAGTGATTGCTCCTCCTTTAAACGCAACGTCGAATGCAAAGGATAGCCCTTTTTTTGCAGCTTGGGTTGTTCTAACGTTGCTTCTTATAGCTATACTCATGCCAACTATCCCAGAAATTGCCGAGAAGATACCGCCAATCAAAAACCCTATTGCCGTAATAGGATTAAACGCAAAGAACATAAGAACAAAAATTAGAGCACCAATTGTTGCAATAGCCATATATTGCCTTTTCATATAGGCAATTGCTCCCTCGGCAATCGCATCGGCAATATCGTTCATTTTTTTATCGCCGCGGGGTTTTGATAAAACATTTAGGGTAAGCAAAATGCTATAAGCAACAGACAAGAGGCCTACTGTAACGCTAAATGCAATAGCGTTGTTTACAATAAAAGATAAATCCATAACTACAAAGATATTATACAAAAATGTAGCGTAAAGTGCAAAGCGAAAAGTGTCAAGCTGAAGTTAAATGTTTAATCACACCAGACGCATCACAAGAAGCCGCTCGAGCAGGAGTTGTTTATCCATTGATTTTAGCTTACGTTTTTGCTAGCATGCATATATGCAAAATAAATCTTACGAAAAAACATTACATCTTTTGCTTTCCGGTAAGCATCCAAAGGCAAAAAAGTTTGCCGGCAAACATGTGTTAGTTATTGCCGATGAAGTCGTCCCTTTAAAAAAAGGAGAAGCTGGCGTAAAAGATGTTGAACGATTGGAAAAACAGTATGGCAAATCTCCGACCATTGTTTTCGTGCCTCGGACAGATGTTTCTTATATTCTTATATGTTTCAAATAGCCTCGTTCCCATTTGCTTACATTGGAAGCACTAAGTTGGGAAAAATTTATCGACCATACGCATTTGTTTCAGCGTTTTCAAAAATAAGAAAAAAATGGCAACCAATCGAAATGATAATTGACAGTGGCGCTGATTACTCTCTTTTACCCAAAAGATATGCAGCGGTTTTGGGAATTCGTTTAGAGGAGTGCGAGGAAGAAAAAACTGTAGGGATAGGAGGGGTAGAGGTGGTATACCAGTATAAAAATTTACCCATCAAAGTAGGAAGTTGGGAACAAAAAATTCCTGTTGGGTTTTTGGAGAGAGAAGATATTCCTGCTCTTATGGGTAGACTTGGATGTATCGAGGTTATTAAGTTGATTTTTGAAGACCACAAAAGTATTTTGCAAGCAACTTAAGTGCGTTCTCCTAACTTTGGTTGCTCTCGTTCTGTAACATTGCCCATAATTTACTCGATTGTTACATTGTTAAATTGCTAAATTGTTAATTGGTCAAAGTAAATTTTCGATAGCAATGAAACAATAAAGCAATATAACAATTAGTCTTATTATACGTCTAGCTGTGCCTGCTTCGCATTAGACTGGATAAAGTGTTTTCGGGGGGGGACTTCGTCGCCCATGAGCATGGTAAAGACTGCATCTGCTTCTTCTGCATCCTCTATTGTTACCTGCTTTAAAATCCTATTAGTTGGATTCATTGTCGTTTCCCATAGCTGTTCTGGATTCATTTCCCCAAGACCTTTGTAGCGCTGGATATTAATTACATTTCTCTTTTGTCCATTTAAAATTTTGATAGTTGAATCTTTCTCTTCATCTGAATATGCATATTTTATCTCTTTGCCCGCTTGAATTTTATAAAGCGGAGGTTGGGCGATATACAGATAACCTTGCTTTATTATTTCTGGTATGTGCCGGTAGAAGAAAGTTAACACAAGCGTTTCTATATGTTCTCCGTCAACATCGGCATCGGTCATTATAATAATTCTATGGTATCGGAGTTTGTCAAATCTAACACTTTCTCCTATTCCCATTCCCAAAGCAATAATAAGGTTTTTCAACTCTTCATGCTCGATTATTTTGTCAAGTCGCGCTCTTTCTGTATTTAGAATTTTTCCTCCGATTGGCAAAATTGCCTGGAATTTTCTATCTCTTCCTTGTTTGGCCGATCCACCTGCCGAGTCTCCTTCTACTATATAAAGCTCGGAAATCTCTGGATTTTTTTCTTGGCAATCCGCAAGTTTTCCGGGAAGCGTTGATCCCTCCAAGGCTCCTTTTCGAAGTATTGCTTCTTTGGCTGCTTTTGCAGCAAGACGAGCTTTGGCTGCCAAATAGACTTTTTCTAAAATCTTTCTTGCATCAGAGGGGTTTTCCTCAAAGTAAGTTGCCAAACCTTCTTTTACGATTTGTTGAACAATTGGCTGTATTTCTGCATTGCCAAGTTTTCCTTTTGTCTGACCCTCAAATTGAATTTTGTCTTGGGGCATTTTGACAAAGATTACAGCTGTTAGTCCTTCTTTTGTATCGTCTCCTGTTATTGAATCCTCATCGTTTTTGAAGCTTCCGATTTTTTTGCCGTAGTCATTAATAGCGCGAGTCAAAGCCATTCTAAAGCCTGTCAAGTGAGTGCCGCCGTTTACAGTATTTATTACATTAACATAACTTTCTACATTTTCCGAATAGCCATTGTTATACTGGAGAGCTATTTCTACTTCTACTTGCCCTTCTGGTTTTTTGATAAATATTACATTGTGTATTGGGTCTTTGTTTTCGTTGAGTTTGGCAACAAGAGAAGTTATGCCGCCTTCGAAATAATAATTAACTTCTTTTTCTTTCCCCTTCCCGCCTGCCAGGGGGGCGGGTCTTTTGTCGTATAGATGGAAATATAGCTTGGGTACAAGATAAGCTCTTTCTCTAATGGCTTTTTTTATCATGTCAAAGTCAAAAGTAGTGTTAGAAAAGACTCTAGTATCTGGATAAAAAGTTACAACAGTTCCAGATTCAATTTTTAAGTTAGAATTTGGTGTGTTAAAACTTGTTGAGGAAACAGGTCGTACCTCTGTGGTTGGCACTCCCCTTTCGTATTCTTGGGAATATATTTTTCCATTTCTTTTGACCTCAACTATCATCTTAGAAGAAAGAGCGTTTACAACAGATGATCCTACACCATGCAAGCCTCCAGATATTTTATAGGCAGAGCCTCCGAATTTGCCACCTGCGTGAAGTTTGGTCATAACTATCTCAAGGGCGCTCTTTTTGTATTTAGGCATTATATCCACTGGAATTCCTCGGCCATCGTCAACTACAGTGGTGCTGCCACCATCGTTGAGAGTTATCCAAATATTTTTGGCAAATCCAGCTAAAGCCTCATCCACAGCATTGTCTATAATTTCCCTTAGAGATTCATGGAGTCCCATTATGTCGGTAGATCCAATGTACATTCCAGGCCTTTTTCGCACCGGCTCTAGGCCTTCTAAAACTTGGATTTGTTTTGCAGAATAATCAGAAGAATTATCAATTGCCATCTTTATAATTTTACCAAATTTTGCGAAAGATTTCTAGGGGAATTTAGTCCTCGCAGGTCAAACACCACCAGGGAATATGACGATAGAAGGTGGAAAATAGAGTATTTCAAATTTCTAACTTCTACTTTCAAAATCTACTTTCTATTTTCTATCATCTACAGTCTATCTTAAAGTTACTGTCTCATTATCGCCCCTGGAGCTGGCAAAACC
>CAZPZA010000064.1:0-5289 GCA_964590985.1 uncultured Gammaproteobacteria bacterium | reverse complement strand
GTTGTTGAGATACTGGAGATACTGGAGATACGGAATTCTTGATGTTGGAAACTCTTGATTTTTTTGATCTTGAGTTTTTGACAGTATTGAATCTCTTGATAGCCCTTGATAATCAAGACTGTCCTAAGTTAGAATGAAGATGTGATTAAAAGCTTTTTAGACCTTGAGGTTTATAAAGAGTCTTTTCAGTTGTCAATTGAAATTGAAGAATCACTCAAGACTTACCCACCTTCCGAAAAATTTCTTCTAGCGGATCAGATGAGGCGAGCTTCTCGGTCAATCCCAGCGCAGATCGCAGAAGGCTACGCACGACGAGAATCTTTAAGAGACTTTCAAAGATACATTCGTGATTGTATTGGAGAAGCAAACGAGATGATTAATCATCTACTTTTATCGAAACATAAACAATACATCAAAAAGCTAGGATATGCAGATAGTTTGATAGAAAGATATACCAAACTTGGGAAGAAACTCACAAATCTCAAAAACAACTGGCAGAATTTTAAATAACTTCATAGTAGAATTTTTGAAGTAAGGGGTTAGAATTCTTGATGTTGGATATTCTTGATTTTTTTGAGCTTGAATCTTTGATGTCTTGAATTCAAGATAATCAAGTCCGTCAAATCACGGATCAAGTTCAAGAACATCAAGGGGATCCATCTTCAAGAACCCTAAGTAATTGTCAGGTTGGCGTCAGAAATAAGTCAAGCAGTATCCAAACGTGTCCTTTAGAATAGCACCTTATGAATGAGAGATATGGTGGAGATTACTATAGTAACAATACTACTTTGCAAGAAATGCTGGTATATCCATTTAGTACTGCACCAGCAGATTTCGTAACTTCTTACAAAACATACACAAAAAAAGATAACGATGGTTTAAACCGTGTTGTTGTAGTAAAGCCTCCTAATATAGAGATTGAGACAGGACAAGAATTTCCCAAAACAGACAGTCAGTTTTTTGGTAATCATAGCGTAGATATGAAGTGTCTTTGCGGAGAAGGTTTTGTATTGCTACAAAAGCAAGCAGTCGACAACCAAGGCTATCCGTTGTCTGCCATGGTAGAAGATTTTAGTATAATTCGTATTCGAAAGGGAGACGCGCTTACCATTCCACCCTATTATTACATTCGGTTTGTTAATATTAAAGGAAAAACTAACTATTTTACTATAGAAGATGACAGCCTAGGAAAAGTTACTGATGACAATTTATTTATTTTGCCTGATGTATCAACTTATGAATTGCTAAATCTTCAGGGATTCGCATACGATGTTGTCAAAGGGGTTGATGGGAATCCTGCGCTTAAGAAAAACATGTTCTATAGAGAGATAAAAGAAAAGTTTCTGGGAGGGCTATCGAGTTTTCCAACGGAATAAATTGATTTTTATGGTACGTATCTTAATATCAATGGAGACATTTAAACAAGAGGATTCGAAACGCTTTCCTGTTTATGGTTCATTCGCTTCTTACATTCAAAAACTGAGTAAGTACAATCTTCTTCCTCTTTTTGTTTGTCCTGGTATGACCCAAGAAGCTATCGATGAAGTATACAATCTTGCTGATGGGGTACATTTTATGGGAGGGAGCGATTTTGACCCTACCCATTATAATCAAAAGAAGCATAGGAAAACAACCGTAACCGAGGCTTCTCGCGATCAACTGGAAATTGCTTTATTGCGAAGGACTCTGCAGGATAAAAAACCATTTTTGGGAATCTGTCGCGGCTGTCAAGCGCTTGCTATTGCTTCGGGTGGAACTCTTGTTCAACATGTTCCAGATGTTGTACATCACCAACGTCACAGCCTCAAAAAGAGTCAATCATATGAAGATTTGGTGAGTAACACCCACATCGCTATCATTGAGAAAACTAGTAGGATTTATAAACTTTTTAAAAAAGACCGAATAATTGCGACTTCTGGGCATCATCAAGCAGTGGCAACCGTTGGCAAAAACTTTAAGATAAGCGGTAAATCCAAAGATGGAATTGCTGAAATAATTGAGCATATCGATCCAAAATATTTTTGTTTTGGGGTACAGGCCCATCCCGAAGTGGAAGAGAAAGGTAGCCTAGAGTCGCTATTTTCTAGTTTTGCAGAAGCTGCATACTCTTATAGTAAAAGAGGGAATACGCTATTTAGCAAACATTCTTACGAATACAATAGAACGTTCGTACATAAAAATACATATAGCTAGGATTGTTATTATTGATATATTTAATGTCAAATTGATGTCTTTTTATTGTCAAGCATACAGACTTATTATCGTTTAATATTGTTAATTTGCAATAATAAATTTCAGTTTTAAACTATGAGCTTAAATAGAATTGAAAACATTACCTCTACGGCACAACTTATAGGCACTGATAGAAACGTAGTCGAGTGTCGGATTCCGCCGCTTGAGCAGGGTTCTGTGTGGAGGCAGTTTGAAAAACGAGGTGGTTCTCTGCCAGATGGCAAGTTCGGGTATGCGGCTAGAGACGGGCAGGAGGCAGTTGGCAACCCTACCGCAAGAGACGTTATTGTGCCCGATCCTGTTGACAGAGAGTTCCTTGCTTACGTAAAAGACATGTTTGGAAACATCCCTAATCTTAACCCTGTTGATCTTACCAAGTTTACAGAACGGACAATTCGGGACATTATGCAACACTATAATAGCTCAGGTAAAGCAGTATTTTATGGTTGGTGGGAAATAGATGGCTTACCTAAAGAACACCAGTTAGTTTCACCCGATGCGCAGCGTTGGGGAAACGCAAAAGCATCTCTTCGCCAGATTTATCCGGAAAATGTTCTTGCAGGTCAAATCGTTCTAGAAGATCCTCAATATAGCTTGTCTGGTGGACGAACAATTTATGATATCTCAGAAGATGAAGTTACTAATTTTAAAAACGGGTCCGATCAAATATGGATTAAGGCTTCGAAATGGGGATTGGCTGGTCATGGCGTTAGGCCAGGCAAAACAGTTGATGATGTATTAAAATTTTATACAGAACTAAAACGTTCGGGAGTTAAGGATGCGTCGATTATTCTTGAAGAACATCTTCCGGGCGAAGGAGGAAGCTTCACTTTAGTAAGAAGAGTTGATAAAAAAGTCCTGTTTAGTCATGTGACAAAACAGCTAAATGTTAATGGTGGTCGCGTAGGGAATATTATTCATAGTCTTGAGGTGGCTTCTCCTAAAATGCGCGAACTTATCAATATTACAGGTCAGCAAATGAGTGATTCTCCTGTATTTGAAAGTAAACCGGGAATTTACGCATTAGATACAATAGAGGATGCGACAGGAACGCCTAGGCCAAATGACGTGGCAAATAGGTCAACTGGCACTTGGACGTCTGCGCATCAAAGAATACACTTGATTAACCAATTCCAACTACCTGAAAAAGATACTGTAACAATGACTGATAGGCTATATTTAGGAGAAAATACATCGTTTAGTCAATTGGTCCGAGCGCTTGATGCAAAAAAGCTCGGAGATTTTATTAGAGGCAGGATAGTTACAATTCGTCAATATTATAGCGGATACAACATGACCTCAATATGGCTTGCTTTAACAACCACAGACCAAGATAAGCTACCCGCTATTCAAAAAGAGGTACAAGCTGCTTTAAGCATGGCTAGAATAGATAACTCACCTAGGCCACTGAAATAATATAAAAAGTCCATAGTTTAAGTTAAAAACCTATGAATTCACTTGAATCAAGACCAGAATTACATAATAGTCAGCCCCCAAAACGTGGTATTCAAGGATTGATAGAGATTCTTTCTAAGGAAACTTCTGAAACGCCTAGTATCCTTATGGTAGATCTTGATGATACTACTATTGAAGCAGAAAAATTCTTGTGGAGCGACGGAAAATACCATAGGGTATTCCCTGAAACAATGGCGGCGTTAATGGCCATTAATCGATCAGGGGTGAATCTTGGTGTTGTAACAGAACAATCGTTTACCCAGCTCGAACCAATGCTTACTGATGTAGCGCAGATTGCATTTGGAGACAATGCAAGTCCTTATGATTTATTCAATGGTCCAGTTATTGGTGAAGGTGGCGGTGTTGGTCGTCGTGGTAACGGAAAAAGACAGGGAGAACTAGTTATAATGAGTCCTCCTCAGGCTAGAAAAGACCGAGGAAAAATGCTTGAGTGGCTCGGTGCAAACATACTAAGAAAAAATCTAAGCGACGCATGGGGAATACTATCTGGTGTTGATCCAGAAATAGGAACCTTAGTACAACTTCCAGATAAAGCTCAAGGAATAGCAACAATTACACTTTGGGAGAAAGGCCCAAATATAGTTAGGGATCCAACCTACGTTAACCGCTATAATATGGTACTAGCTAAGGTAGAACAAGCATTAAAAGAGTTAGGCATATCCTCGCTAGAGACTTATGAGACAGGGGTGGGTTCGCTTAGAATTGTACCAAGAGGCATGAATAAAGCAAGAACGCTTGGTTTGCTTGCAGGAGTGGGCTCATTTAATAGGCACAATATGGTCTTTGCAGGCGATGGGCTAAATGATGTTCGATTGGCTCGTGAGCTAAAAGCAAATGGAGGAGGAGTTATAGCTGTAGGGAATGCAGTTCCAGAGCTTAGCCAAATAGCTGATTATTCTGCAAAAAACTCTTCTGGACTTGGATTTGCCGAAGCAATTTCACAAATTTTTCCTCAGCAGTACGAAGAATCACTTAATGATTTACATAAAAGAGGACTCGGTTTGGCAGAGTAAGATTTTAGAAGTTTATCCTAACAGCATTGTGTAATATAATTTAGCTTATGCAAATAGAAAATAGGGGATCCGCAAACACTTTAAATATACAACCTACGGAGACTGATATAGGCTTATCGAGCTTAGAAGCAGCGGTAAGAAAGCAAGTTAATCAATATATAGCACTTGGCTTTCATAAAGAGGTGTATCCCAATATTGAGGAAGTTGAAGCTATAGCACGGTACAGGGCTAATTTTACACTTCCCGAAGGAGCAAGTCAACCCGAGGACTATAAAGGTCGCTTCGATGTACCTCTTGTTGTTGAACCAAGATTGGCTCTTTCACTACAGCATGCAAATTCCAAACCGCCAATACAGGAAAGATGTAAAACAGACAATATTCAAAATCTTACAGAGTTTCCAAATACTCCATATCTGGTTTGGACACATAATGGACAAAGATATAGTAAACTTTCTACGGAGCAAACGATACATAGTTTAGCAGGCGATGAGGTAGGTAGTCCTCAAATAGAAGTAACTGCACTTTATCTACAACACCCAGAATATTTTGAAGGTAAAGGTTATAAGGG
>CAZPZA010000063.1:0-5354 GCA_964590985.1 uncultured Gammaproteobacteria bacterium | reverse complement strand
CACAGAAGAGAAACCTTGAGGAATTTAGAGTAATCCTTCCTGATGGTCAAGTGATAAAACTTAAAAGTAGGTTGCAGGCGCAAGCCCTAGAACAATTAATCCAAACTTCGGAAGATAAGCAAATTACAACTGACGAAGTGGCTAAAATTCTATATGGAGGAGACAGTAAAAAACAATTAGTTAATACTTATAGTGTACTGACTGGTTTTCCTAAGCACTTAGAAGCTGCGCATTGGCATTTGGTTAAAACTAGTTATGGCTCTGTAGAAAAAAAGCGTGGACAACATAATAAATATTATTTGAAAAAGATAGTTGAGGAGCAAGTTCCAACTACAGCAGAGCCTGCAGAGATACCTTCTGCAAAGGAGCCTGAAACAACAATAACAACAATAACTCCAACTGTTGAACCAGCCTTTCCCCAAGAGCCTAAGCCAATAGAAACTCCAAGCCCAAACCCAGTTGAAGTAAGGATACCAGGGGAAGAAGTTACAATTATTCCGTATACTCCTACTAAGGAAGAAAGAAGATCACAGGAGGAAACACGAATTTTAGATGTAATTGTATCCTCTCTTTTAAGTGAGACTAGAATGCGTTTTGAGCAAATACAGACAAGGCTTTTTTCAGGAGATCGAGCAAAGCCATTGGTAGGAGGAGAAGCAATTCTTATCTATCAAGCTGAAGAACTAATAGCTGGATTTGGCTCTGCATTTAGAAAAATAAGGGAAGAAGCAGCAATTGGAGTTTTAAAAGATAACTGGGTTGAGGAAGAAGAAAAGCTATGGGAAAAAGTTAATCTACTAAAGCTAAAACTTCAGGCAAGTGATGATAGGAATTTTTTAAGAAGAATAAGTGAGGAAATTAGACGTTCAGAAAGCCAATTTTACAGAGATTACCCTCCAGAAAGGGGTCATACAGTGACTTGGATTAGAAAGGATAGTAATAGATGAGTACTCCAGAAACCAGGGAAGTGCCTATATTTGAACAAAGAAATAGGTTTGAAATTAGAGAACAAGTTTCAACAAGGGCAATCGAGGCTTTGATGGCTAATTACCGCGATGGCCAGCAGGCATTTTTGGAGCTAATTGATAATGCTGTGGATAACAGAGAAGATACGTCTGGTAGCAATCTTGAGGTCAGAATTAGAGTTAATAAAAATGAGCTATCAGTTTTTAATAGGGGAGGGAGAGGATTAGATAGGGAAGGGTTGGGAAACTTCTTTGTTTGGGGATATTCAGAAAAAACTAGAAAAGATATTGGATTTTATGGTGTTGGTGGAAAATCTGCCATGGGATTTTTAGCCCGAGGCATGGAAGTTAGATGTTCTTCAAAGGGATCGGATGAAGAATATGTAGTTAGCGATCCAAATTGGGAAAGTAGACCAGAGGGAGAATTTAAAACATTTGGAGCAGAAGTAAAAAAGGCTAATACTGCGGATGGTTATTTTCAAGTTAGGCTTACCAACTTGAAACAAGGAGTCAATGTCAGAGCTTTATCTGAGAAACTTGCTGATATCTACAGGCAACTTCTTCTTGATGGATCAGTAACCATCATGATGAATGGTAAAAGGGTAGAGCCTCTAGAAATTCGATATGTTGAGGATAACCCTAATTTGAAACCAGAGCTACTAAGAGTCCAGACTAGATTTGGCGATTGGATTGACCTTAAGGTTGGGATTTTGGAGGAAGGACAAAGAGTAAAACCTGGCATTCGCTGTTATTATAGAGGAAGATTAATTGAAGAAGAGCAGTTTTTTGGCCATCCAACGCCTGCGCATATGTCTCAGGCATCAAGACTGATAGGAGAGGCTGATTTAGATTTTGTTCCGGTTACTCCCAACAAGGCAAATTTTATACATGGAACTCCCCAGTGGGATCATGCTGAAAAAAGAATTCATGATGTTTTAATCCCTTTTTACAGTAAATTGGCAAAGTTTCGAATTGAACAGAAGAGTCAGGTGCAAGCTTATGAGAAAGAATTAGCAGGGAAGGCAAAAAGAGTATTAGAACATGTTTTTGCAACGACAGGGTTAGTTACAAAAACAATGTTGCCTGGAGAATCCAAAGGTCGGCGTCCACCCACAAGAAGAGGTAAACCAGTAACGCCACCGACTAGACCTGGGGGTTCTGGGCCAAGAGAGGGACAAACACCACCACTTCTTGATGCAACAATTGGAGAAGTTAAGCGTTGGGGCGCAACATTTGGTTGGGATATCGTTTCTATGGGAACATCTGCTATAAGAAGTGATGTTGTTGATGAAGAGGGAAAACAAGTTTTAAAAATTAACGCTGATTACCCATTGTATCAAGCAGCTAAAAAAGCAGGAAATGAGGCATTAGAAATTTATATGGCAGAAACGGGAATTATGAGAATTGCAGAGTTGGTTAGCAAAGGACAATCAATTGAAGAGTACGTAAACTTGGTTAACAGCTTATTAGGCGAGTGTGGTGCGATTTATCAGATAAGAATTCACGGAAGAGCACCCCAAAAAAGAAGAGCTCGTTAGTGGAGAAAGGCGCGAAAATTGGGTATAATATAGGGCGTGTGGCAGAGGATTAAAAATGTATATCACCTTATAAATGCTTTTTTGGCAAACTTGTGGTTTGGGTTTCCCTCAAGAAATCTTACTATAATTGGAGTCACAGGAACAGATGGAAAGACCACCACTGTAAGTCTTATTTACCATATTCTTCATAGTGCGGGATACAATGTTTCGATGATTTCATCTGTTGGTGCAGTTATTGGGGGTAAAAATTACGATGTTGGTTTTCATGTTACCACTCCTTCTCCGTGGGCTCTGCAGAGATTTATTTCTCTTTGTTATCCTGAACTCGGTTCAGGATCTAAATACCCGAGAGGTGAGATGCCGAAACGAGTTCGGCATGACAATGGGAACCGTTATTTGGTTCTTGAAACTACTTCTCACGCTTTAGATCAATATAGGGTTTTTGGGATAAAGTTTAATATCGGTGTTTTGACCAATGTTACTCACGAACATTTAGATTATCATAAGACTTACGAGAATTATGTCAGGACTAAGGCGAGATTGTTAAAAATGGCAAAGGCTGTAGCAGTGAATAAAGATGATAGCTCCTATAAACTTGTGAAATCCGAAATCCGATCCGCCAGCTGGCGGACGAAATCCGAAAGGACGTCAGACGTCCAAACAAATTCAAAATTCAAAATTCAAAATTCAAAATTGCAAGTTAAAAATCAAAAGTTTATAACTTATGGAACAAAACAAAATGCAGATATAAATCCAAAAGTTTTTCCTTTTAAAACTAGTCTTATTGGGGAGTTCAATAAATATAACATTTTGGCTGCGGTTGGTGCATGCAAAGTTTTGGGTATTAGCGATGAAGCAATTAGAAAGGGCATCGAGACCTTTGCACCTCCAATTGGGAGAGAAGAAATAGTATATAAAAATATCTTTACTGTTATGGTTGATTTTGCGCACACTCCGAATGCTTTTGAACAAGTTTTAAGTTCTATTAGACCGAACATAAAAGGTAGACTAATTCATGTGTTTGGATCAGCAGGAGAAAGAGACTCGAGCAAGAGACCTATAATGGGAAAAATTTCTGCTAAATATGCAGGTATTATAATTTTGACAGCAGAGGATCCAAGGTCGGAGAGCGTAGAGAAGATAATGGAAGAAATAGTGTCGGGAATTCAAAATTCAAAATTCGAAATTCAAAAATACAATTCAAAAGTCAAAAACAAGGGTGATAAAAACATTATCTTCAAAATTGCAGACAGAAAAGAAGCGATTAAGGCTGCGGTTAAAATGGCAAGAAAGGGCGATTTTGTTTTGATAACAGGAAAAGCGCATGAGAGGTCGATGAATTATGGTAAAGGCGAGGAGCCGTGGGATGAATTTGGGACAGTTAAAGAAGCTCTAAAGAATAAACTTCCACCTCGAAGGAGTCCTATCGGCCACCTTCGAGGTGGCGAAGGCATCAGACCTTCGACTCCTCGAAGGTGAAATTTTCGTATGTTTAAAAAGTCTAAAAAAGGGTACTATTTTTGGGAAGAGTTTGCCAAGATAAATGGAGTAATTCACGGATTTTCAACTCGAAGATTCGGCGATATGAATCCTAAAAATTCTCGTTCGAGCAAACATCTTGGCAATTTTTTAGATAGACTTGGAGTGGATAAGGAAAATATTGTTAAAATGAACCAGGTTCACGGAAACGATGTTTGTTTTGTATCGTTACAAGATCGCGGGAATGTGATTGCGAAAACAGATGGTCTTGTTGCACAAGAAAAGGGAGTATTTTTGACGGCAACCTTTGCCGATTGTGTACCGGCTTTATTTTTAGATAAAAATAAAAAATTTTTTGGAATCGCTCACGCTGGGTGGAGGGGCGTATATAAAGAGATAGTTAAAACCGTGGTTGAGCAAATGGTCAAAAAGGGCTTAAATAGGTCTGACATAATGGTTGGAATCGGTCCCTCGATAAAAGTTTGCTGTTACAGTATTAATACAGATCGTGAAATGATTTTTAAAAATAAATATCCAAAAATGAAAAAAATTATTGAAAAAAGAGATGGAAAGATTTTCCTTAATCTTTCAGGAATTATTAAGCTTCAGCTGATTAGCTGTGGAATTTTGAGTGAAAACATTATAGATTGTAGAATGTGCATAAAAGACAATATTTTAGATTTTTTTTCTTTTAGAGAGGAGGGCGGCACAGAATCTTTTGGTTTATGTTGCGGCGTAATAGGAAGGACATGAAAAAGATTAAATCTATACATTTTGTTGGAATAAAGGGCGCGGGAATGACACCCTTGGCTATTATGGCAAAGGAAGCGGGAATTAGAATTACAGGCTCGGATATTGGTGATGTTTTTATAACAGATGAAATTCTTAAAAAGAGGCATATCTCGGTATTTCAAGGATTTAATCCAAGCCACGTTGGCGATGTTGATCTGGTTGTTACAACAGGAGCACATGGAGGGCTTAAGAATTTAGAAGTTAAAGAGGCCGAAACAAAAGGGATACCTGTAGTCACTCAAGGCGAAGCTGTTGGGTTGTTTATGGATGGAAAAATTTTTGGAAGAAAGTTTGTAGGAATTTCTGTTTGCGGGACAAATGGAAAAACCACGACTTCTGCCATGGTAGCAACTATTCTTAAAAATGCAAATCTTGGTCCTTCGTATTTGATTGGCACTAGCTTTGTGGAGTCTTTGGGTTTTGGCGGGCATATTGGAAAAGGCAAATATCTTGTTGCCGAAGCAGATGAATATGCTACCGACCCAACATTTGATAAAACTCCTAAATTTTTATGGCAGAATCCAAAAATTCTTGTTATAACCAATATAGATTTCGACCATCCAGATATTTATCCGAGTAT
>CAZPZA010000062.1:0-5354 GCA_964590985.1 uncultured Gammaproteobacteria bacterium | reverse complement strand
ATCCAACAGGTGTATCCGTGGGATAGGGGGACGAATTATGCGGTGGAATTGGGAGAGAAAGCAGCAAGACTCATAGACGATATTAAAGATTAAATATTAAATAGTCAATATACATATTAAATATAAAAAATGAAAAAAAATATTTGATTTTTGATATGCAAATTTAATATTTGCTTTTTGATATTTGATATATGATAGCCTTCTTCAGTAAACTCAAACCTCCTTATCTGTTAATCTTGATAATTGCAATCGGAGGATTTCTTAGATTTTACAAGTTAGACTGGGGGCAAGGACTATTTGCTCATCCTGACGAATACCATATAGTCGCCTCGGTTAATCAGCTATCCTTCCCCAACCAAATGCACCCACACTTTTTCTCCTATGGCACGGTAACAATCTACCTAATTTATCTTACACAAGAACTATTAAAATCCATCTCATCAGTTCTTAGTTTTCAGTTCTTAGTTCCTAGTTCATTCTTGCTTGGTCGTTTCTACTCGGCGTTGTTCTCTGCTTTAACTATATTTATTGTTTACGGAATATCAAGAACTTTTTTAAGCACAAAACTTTCTCTTCTTGCTGCTCTGCTAGTAGCGCTAATCCCAGGCCTAATTCAACAAGCTCATTTTGCAACGCCTGAATCTGCCCAAATTTTCTTTTTATTCACCTCTTTGCTTTTTATGATAAGGTTTATTCAGCACGGCAAATTTTTATATCTTGCTCTTGCTTCTGTCTTTTTGGGTCTTGCTTTAGGTGTAAAAATAAGCTCTATCGTATTCCTGTCACCTCTAGTGCTGTCAATTATTCTTAGTACCTATTTCAAACGTCATTCTGGCTTGTCCAGAATCTCTAATCACCTTGGAGATTCTGGATGCGCTGCGGCTTACCAGAATGACCGTAAAGATTTTAGGTCTTTTAGAAAACCGTTTCGTTCAATAATGCTAATTCTTACAAGCCTTCTTACAACCATTGCTACTTTTGCACTTGTCGCACCCTTTGTTTTTCTTGATTTTCCAGCCTTTCGGGGCAATCTTGAATACGAAGGAGGCTTGGCTATTGGAAAGATTCCCGTTTTTTATACTAGACAATTCATTGACACTATTCCTATAGTCTTTCAGATGGAAAAGATTTTTCCGTATGCTCTTGGACCAGTGATTCTTATATTAGGCATTGCAGGATTTATTCTTGTCATGCTGAATTTATTTCACCATCTTGTTCATCCATCGATAAAGATCCCAAAACTTGTTCGGGATGACAATGAAAAAATGAAAGTGAAACTGTTGATTATCCTTTCTTTTCTTTCTTTATTCCTCCCAAACGCTTTTCTTTTTGCCAAGTGGACCAGATTTATAGCGCCAATTTTCCCTTTCTTTGGGATTTTTGCGGTAATTTCTATTCACGCACTTGCAAATCAAACAAAACGGTCTCTCTATTATCTTTTAACAGGACTACTTATAGCAATTAGCGCATTATGGACAATCGCCTTTTTTTCAATTTACACTAATCGTGATATTAGAATAACTGCATCAGAGTGGCTTGAAGCTTATGCCAAACCTGGATCAAGTTTTTTGGTAGAAGGAGGAAATACTGTTGATCTTCCACTTAAAGGAAACTTTCAGAGAATCTCGCTTGACTTCTATACTTTAGAAAACGACCCCATGACACGCGAAAAAATTATTAACGCTTTGTATTCTTCTGATTACTTTCTTGTCCAAAGCCGGAGAGTTTTTATGAATCACCAAAAACTAGCAACTCTTTATCCTAAGACTTCGCGATTTTACGATGCTCTATTTGATGGTCGCTTGGAATTTAAACAGGTAATAGAATTTCACTCTTTCCCTATGTTAGCAGTTGGCAGTTGGAAGTTAGAAGTTGCCGACGAGTCGGCCGAGGAGACATGGAGTGTATTCGATCACCCGGTAATTAGGGTGTTTAAGAAAAATGCGCAGTTAACTAGAGAAGAATATTCTAAGTTTCTTGAGATTTGACATATGTTGAAAAACTATATGAAAAACCCCCACTTTTTTTATTTGATCATAATTTTTATTCTAGCTGGATTCTTAAGGTTTTATGGCATTAATTGGGATCAAGGGCATCATCTTCATCCTGATGAACGAGCAATTGTTATGTTTACTATTCCTCTTCGACTACCTTCCAGTTTTGCCGAATTTTTTTCTCCCTCAAGTCCTCTTAATCCACACTTTTTTGCGTATGGAAATTTCCCTCTTTATCTTCTAAAAGGAACTGCCGCTGTCTTATCTGTTTTTGATAAATCTTTTGATTCTTACGACAAAATAAATCTTCTAGGAAGAGCTATATCAGTACTTGCAGATATAGGAACTCTTATATTGATATTTCTTCTGGCTAAAAAGCTATTTAACCAAATCGTTAGCCTTCTTGCCGCTTTTTTCTACGCAGTATCAGTTTTCCCAATTCAAGCTGCACATTTTTACGCAGTAGATACTCTTTTAACCCTTTTTATAATCCTCACTTTATATCAACTCGTACGTTTTTACGAAAAACCTTCAGTCCCAAACTCAATATTAGTCGGGGTCTTTTTTGGCCTCTCGCTCGCAACAAAAATAAGTGCAATTCCTCTTATTATTGCAATTGGTGCTGCCATTACCATTGATTTTCTGCTTCTTTTTATAAAACAGCCACATAAGCCTCGTATCTGGTTTCCCCACGTCCCTCGTTTTGCAAAACGACTTATTTTTGATGGAGCTACAATTGCTGTTGCTACTATTATTACGTTTGCCATTTTACAGCCTTATGCACTCTTAGATTTAAAAGAATTCTTAAGACAAACCCAAGAGCAGTCTCGAATGACGCAGGATGCCTTTACATTTCCATATACCCTGCAATACGTTGGAAAAATCCCATATTGGCATGAATTAAAAAATATTTTCCTCTGGGGGCAAGGTCCAATCCTCGCAACGTTGTCATTTCTAGGAGCCCTATATATAACCTCGCTTCTAGTTCACATCCACCTCCGAGGTGTGCCGCAGGCGCAACACCACCTCGGAGGTGTTAAACGCAGTCACCTTCGAGGTGGCCGAATGGACTCCTCGAAGGTGAACGTAAAGTGGGCTCAAGAACTTATTCTCCTGACATTTTTCTGGCTCTATTTTCTCATCGTCGGCAAATTCGCAGTAGGTTGGATGCGCTACATGCTGCCCTTATATCCTCTGTTTGCCATTTTTGCTGCTTCGATGACTTGGAGGATATACCAGTCCTTAAATAAAAAAATAAACAAGACTCAATTCATAATTCTTAATTCATTATTCATAATTCTTTTGTTAGTTTGGCCAATAAGCTTCATGCACATTTATACCAAATCCAATACTCGCGTTTTAGCATCACAATGGATTTATAAAAACATTCCACCCGATAAAACTATATCTCGCGAACATTGGGATGACGGAATGCCAATCGGAGGAAATATTTCCTATAAAACTCTAGAGCTTCCCATTTATGAGATGCAAAATCCTATTCGCGAAGCAGAAATTTATCAAACAATTCAAGAAGCAGACTATATAATAATAGCTAGCAACCGCTTATACACTCCTCTCCAAAGAATTTCCAGAAATTGCCAAAAATGGAAGGTTCCTTTGGAAAGGTGCCCTCATAATGCCAACAGATATTATGAAAAGCTTTTTAACGGAAAACTGTGGTACAAAAAAGTCGCGGAGTTTGCAGTTTACCCGAAATTAGAAATTAGAAATTTGAAATTAGAAATTGACGACTCGTCCGCCGACGAGTCCTTTACCGTCTACGACCACCCGAAGGTGATGATATTTAAAAAAATTAAGTAAAAATGAAAATATTATTGACAAAAAATAGCACCTTAGTCTTATTTGCCACTCTTCTGTTTATTATAGCGTTCGTTTGGAGGATAACTTATATTGAATCTATTCCCGCCAATATAAATCCTGACGCTGTAAATAATCTTCAGACCTATCTCCAATTCAAGCATCAACCACAGTTCTCGCTTTTTGATCTCAACTGGAATGGAGCACCAGCATTTAATACATATGTTATTGGATTTTTCTGGGAAATTTTCAATCAGTCTATTTTTGGATTACGATTTGCTCCCGCACTTTTCAGTTCACTCGCAGTAGGATCTACCTTCTTGCTTCTTTACCTTTTAACAAGAAATTACACTATAAGTTTTATCGCATCGCTTGCGTTATCATCCAATCCCTTGTTTTTGAACTTTTCAAGAGATGGCTGGGAAAATGTATTCAATAGCCTTTTCTTAAATTTCTTATTGCTTGGAATAATTCTTTATTTCTACAAAAGGCGCGAGAAGATTGGCTTAGCTCTTATAATCATAGGTAGTACGCTTGGATTTTATGGGTATCATCCGGGTAAATTCCTCATAGTAATAGCTCTTGTTGTCTTTTCTATACATTTATTGGTATTTAGAAACTGGAAAAGAGACTTTTTGTCGCTTCTTATAATCCTAAGTCTATTCTCCATTTTGGCTTTACCGCAAATTGTAAATACTTTACAACACCCTGAAAAAGCTTTTGGCAGACTAAAAGTAGTTTCTATATTTTCGCAAGATAACCCATATATAGAGTTTAAAAAAAACATAGCATCAAATCTGAAAGGTTTGCTACTTTTCGACATAAATACATTTATAGGTACTCCTTACAATACTCGTTACCTTCCCCTTAACAAATCGCCCATCAACTTATTCTTTTTACCTTTTTACATAATCGGGCTACTTATCTCTTTAAAGAAATATCCCTATTTAATCATTGCCTTTTCAATATCAGTTTTTCCTCAACAGCTTTTTAGCACATGGACACCAGACGCGGCTCGCTTGGTACACACAATTCCTCTTTTTTATGCGTTTATCGGTATTGGCATTTTTTTAACATATAAAATTGCGCAGAAGCTATTGCGTTCCCGTTTAAAACTTACCACTGCTTTTCTTCTTGCCATCTCAATAGCTGTTATAGCAGTAACAGTTATTGACGCAAAAAACTATTTATGCTGGATTCAAAACCCCCAGACTCTTTCTTTCCGAAATCCCGCTGTGGATAATAACCTCTATTTTCTCTGGAAACAATCTGTAAAAGCAAACATTAGCAATGGAGGATCTGGTATAAACAGACAAGAGTGGGAAAATATGCTGCTTACACAAAATATTGTATCTCAAAATTACGGCGTTCTTGGAGCAAATACTGCTAAAAATACGGTATTTTTTTCTTGTAACTATCAGTAAATATGGTAGAGCAATTTACTATCCTATTGGATAGCTACCTTAAAAACAAAACGTCAAAACCCTCTTTTCGTAAGCGCATGACCGTCTACGACCACCCGAAGGTGATGATATTTGGGAA
>CAZPZA010000061.1:0-5358 GCA_964590985.1 uncultured Gammaproteobacteria bacterium | reverse complement strand
AGGTGGCCCGCTTCGCCAACCCGCTTCGCTGTGGCTTCAGCGAGGCGAGAGCTCCAGCGAGGCGAGCCGCATGGACTCCTTCGAGGTGGACGGTGGAAAATATTTATTTTTGAAGAAACCCTCTTTCTTTCAACTCTTTTCTTCTGGTCCTACATCCGCGCTTATGAACCCTCTATTCACGGTCTTGAAAAATATATGGACTTTGGATTCATTAATTCCATCCTAAGAAGCACTTATTTTCCACCTGTTGATATGTGGTTTCCGCCTTTCCCAATCAACTATTACTACTTTGGACATCTAGCCACTGCTGTTTTAACGAAAATATCGACGATACCACCTTTCGTAACCTACAATCTTATGCTTTCAACCATTTTTGCTTTCACGTTTACCGCAAGCTTTTCAATAGGAGCAAATTTAATATCGAAATTCGAAGCACGAAACTCGAAACAATATCAAATGACAAAAATTCAAAATTCAAAACAAAAAAGTTTTGAGCATTTGGATTTAGAAAATTCGAATTTGTTTCGGATTTCGAAATTCGGATTTCGGATTTTACTAGGAGGGTTATTAACTGCGTTTCTTATAAGTCTTGCTGGCAATCTCCACACTATTTATGCGTTTTTCAAGCCTTATGAAAATGAAAATCCTATTCCCTTCTGGCAGCTGACTTTTTCCCCAAACACTTTCCCAAACAACTATTGGTATCCCAATGCCACTCGCTTTATTCCAAATACTATTCACGAATTTCCTATTTATTCTTCTGTTGTGTCCGATCTCCACGGCCACTATCTTGATGTACCTTTTGTGCTACTGACAATAGCATTACTATTTTCAATAATTACCAATGTCAAATTTCAAATGTCAAATTTCAAATCATCTATTGGAAATTGGAAATTGGAAATTGGTACTTATTTGATATTGATAGGTTTTTTGCTAGCAGTAATGTACATGACCAATGCGTGGGACGGAATCATTTATTTTTTACTTACAGTTATCGTTCTTACCGCCTTGTACTTCTATAGAAGACCATCCTCTAATTTTCAAACGCAAAATCAAAAATCAAATATCAAAAATCAAAAATACAAATCAAAAATAAAAAATATCTCATATTTGGTATTTAGTATTGCTATTATAGGTATTGGGTTTTTTATATTCACTTTACCATTTAATTTACACTTCAAGCCCTTCGCCTCTGGTATCGGCGTTCTATGTGCTCCGGAGTTCTTGACAAAGATAGGCAATTTTGGACCCTTCTTGTTCGAAGCAGATCACTGTCAACATTCATCATGGTGGCAAATGGCAATACTTTACGGATTTTTTTATTTTTGGGCAATCTCCTTCATTTTTTTTCTTTCAAAAAAAATAAATTCGAAGCACGAAGCACGAAATCCGAAACAATACAAAAATTCAAATGTTCAAAACAGTTTTAGTAATTTGAATTTTGGACATTCGATATTGTTTCGAATTTCGAATTTTGATATTCGAATTTCTTCTTCCGATCTTTTCATCCTTCTACTTATTCTCTTTTCAACTCTTCTAATTCTTCTCCCCGAATTTATCTATGCAAAAGACATTTACCCTGGCCATTATAGGGCAAATACCATGTTTAAGCTTGGCTACCAAGCCTTTATTATGCTCTCGATTGCAAGCGCGTACATATGTGTACGCTTAATATCAAAAATCAAAAATCAAAAATCAAAAATAAAAAATAAAATATTTAATTTTTACTATGTATATTTAATATTTACTATTTTATTTTTCATATTGGTAATGATCTATCCCTACTTAGCAACTAACTCCTACTATGGAAATCTCAAAACTTATCATGGACTAGACGGAATAAAGTATCTTAAAGATCTTTACCCAAGCGACTACGAAGCAATTTTGTGGATAAACGAAAATATCCAAGGCCAACCAGTAATTCTTGAGGCACAAGGAGATTCATATACAGACTATGCGAGAGTTTCCAGCAACACTGGGCTTCCAACCGTACTTGGCTGGCCAGTACACGAGTGGCTTTGGAGAGGAACTTACGATATACCATCGCCTAGAATTGAAGAAGTGAAAAAAATGTATGAGTCAGAAGATTTGGAGGAAACAAAAAATTTGCTGGAAAAACACAAACTAGAACTTGTATTTTTGGGAGATCTAGAACGCCAAAAATATCCAAATCTTAACGAGGACAAATTCAAAACTTTAGGAAAGGTTATCTATCAAAATGGAGAGACAAAAATTTATGAGATAAAAAAACCCACTACTCGTTCTAAACGATAATTTATTTTCTCCCAAAGTCTATCACTACATAGTAGTAGACTTTAGTAAATTTTTCAAAATTCGGTTGCTTACAGACTCCTATATCGCAAATTTCGCTCGGGCAACAATTCGTGATGCCTCTTTGCTTATTAATTCTCATTTTGCTAATATGTCAGCGTATGTTGGAGCGAGATTTTGGCTATAGGCCGCCTATTTCAGATGAACTTAGGATATTATATGAAGCTCATCTGGACCAAACTTATCGTTGGAAGGGGGGCAATTGGAGAAAGGATATCGTGGAGACAGATTGGCAACATGTGTACAGCATGTTTGAAGTACTTCAGGATCTTAATAAAACTTGTCCCACTTTATCTAGTGATGTTGATATTCAGACAGTACAGCATATGATCTACGTCCACGATCAAGGAGAAATATCGGTTGGAGACTTAACGCACAATCGGGATGATTACGCCGCTCAGTATGGAGAATGGAAAAGAAAGGAGTATATAGCAGGCAAGTGGCAACTTAGAAAAATTAAAGATAGAGATATAAGACTTAAAGCGACAGAGTTGTACGACAGATGCTTTAATATAAGAGACTATGATAAAGAAGCATTGTTAACTGACTTTATAGACAAAATCCAAGGCTCAAGGTTTGGTTTTAGGAATGTATTCCATCATGGCAAGGGAGTAAGAAAAGCAAATCGTGAAATGCAATTTAATCACACTGTAGAATTGCTTGCCAAGCCAGTAAAACCCTTATTAAAACTTGTTTCTCCAAGTACCCAAGAAGGTCTTAAAAATTTTTTAAGAGAAGAGTTAGAAAGGTTCTCGCAGTATGGCTACATAAGAGAAGCAGCTCCTTACGTCAAAAATCTAAGTCTTATTTTGCGGTAAATTCTTCAGAAATTGGGCAGTTGCCAATCTTAATTTCGCACTCGACATATTTTTGAATCTCGGAAAAATCGCCGTTTCCAATTCTAGGAATAAGCACCCATTGATTCCCATAATCCTTAGAAATTGGAGGGTTTACCAAAAGTCCTGGTTTTTTTTGTTTTTCGTCTCCATAATCCAAAACTACGCTCTGTATACTGGCATCTTTCATCGTATTAGCTAATTTTATAAAATCGTCGAATTCTTCTTCTTTTATATTTGTATCTATACTGTTTTTGACAACGCTGTAAAGCGTAAAAACTTTTGCGGGATTAAGTAAGGTTTCTACGGAAAAAACTTTATCTTTAACTGCCCCTACAACCTCCACTTGCCTTTTACTTCTTGCGAAATCCGTGCCATCGCTTCCTTCTGCGTGACGAGACCTTACATACTGCAAAGCAGTCTCTCCGTCCATGTGTTGCAAACCTTTGTCGAAATGAATGCGCATATACCTGCATGGAAAAGCTTCAAGTTGAGACGAGGCTGTGGCAAGAGTTTCAAGTTCTTCTTCCATCCGACCACAGGGATCGTTTTCTTTGCCAAAAATAGGATACTCAAAATCATCAAATGTATTTGGAACATTAACATCGACGCCTCCCAAAAGATCTACTGCTTTCTCAAATCCTTCAAAATCAATTTGTAAAACATAATCGATTGGTTGACCAACTGCTTTATACGAAGCAGCTTTTGCCATAGAAATGCCGCCTTTTGCATAAGCAACATTTATTCTTGATCTTAAATCTTTTATCCAAAGATCTCTTGGGATTGAAACAAGCACTACTTTATTTTGCGCGGAATCTATACTTGCGAAAATTATTGTGTCTGTAAGATTTGGTCCATCGTGAGTGCCGCCTCCGATTCCAAGAAGTAATACGTTGATTCTGTCATTTTCTTTTTTAAGTTCGATTTCTTTATTAAAAAAAATCCCAAAAAAAGGCGATAATTTTATAAAAACTACAACAACTAAAACCAACAATAAAAATACTAGGGTCAATACTGCCCTATTCTCTTTTTCATTTTTTTTAGGCATTTTTGATAATCTCCAAAAACTCTAGGGGATCAAGGCTAGCGCCACCCACTAGTACCCCATCTATATGTGGCATTCGTGTAAAGCTTGCAACATTTTCTGAAGTAACACTTCCACCATAAAGCACAGGAGTCTCGCCCAAAGTCTCTTTTATTTTCTTTCCCATTTCGTCTGCGCTTTCAGGAGTATCGGGCTTCCCAGACCCAATCGCAAACAATGGTTCGTAAGCAATTAATACTCTATTATTAACTTTAAATTTTGAACTGTAACTTTGAACTTTGAACTTTGAACTTTGAACTTGATCGAAGTTTGAAACGCACAATATTGGAATCAGCTCGTATTTGAAAACTTGCTCAAGCTTTTTATGCACAACGTCTTCGTCTTCTCCAAGATTCTGTCGTCTTTCCGAGTGCCCAACAATCACATAATCTGCGAGTTCTTTAATCTGCTTTGCAGATACCTCTCCTGTATAAGCGCCTTCGTTAAAAGTGGAAACATCTTGGGCTGCAAATTCTAAGGAGAGTTTTAAGTTTCTCGAACAATATCGCGCATGTTCAAGCGACGTAAAAGGGGGCGCAATAATAGTCTTTTTGTCCTCCGACTTAATGTTTGCTTTATTAAATCCATCGCTAAAATCGTGAAGCCATTCTTCTGTCTCTTCAATAGTTTTGTTGGATTTCCAGTTTGCAATTATAAAGAGTTTCTTCATAGGCTAAATCTACTTAATTCTACTTTACATCGATACAGTTTACTCTATATAAAACATGGTTGCAACAAAATCTATCTAATTGATTATGTCAAAAAGCTAGAATGTCACTTTACTAGAAAATGGAATTAACACTCGAAGTCAAAGAATTGTCCCAGTGTGGTATTATTATAATAAATGGCAAATCAATTTACTCATCCATGGAAAAAAGAAGAAATAGATCTTCTAACAAATAATTTTCATAACCTAACATATAAGGAAATTGGTCGTCGGCTTAACAAAAGCTATGCATCGGTTCAATCAAAAATAAGAAATTATAAGCTTAACAAACGAATAAGTAAGCATCCTATTAACTCCAAGTTTTTCAAAATCTGGTCGTCAGAAATGGCTTATGTTCTTGGGTTTATTACTGCAGACGGTAATTTACAACAAACTAAACG
>CAZPZA010000060.1:0-5367 GCA_964590985.1 uncultured Gammaproteobacteria bacterium | reverse complement strand
ATACTTTACTAAACGTCAAAATTTTGTCTGTAATCAACCTTGATTTTCCTCTTGCTTTTTTGTTTTTCTATATGATAGGATAGATGAGCAATATGCGAATTTACGAGTTGGCGCTTGTGTTGAAGCCATCTTTGTCGGCAGTACAGCGTAAAAAAATCGTAACTACAATAAAAAATAGTTTAAAGCCTGCCCACAATGTTAGTGTGGCAAGCGGGGAATTAAAGTTAAAAGATGAGAAAGAGATTGGAGAAAGACCATTAACTTATAAGATAAAAAAAGAAAATATCGGATATTATATGGATTTGGTGTTTGAGGGCGAAGCAGTAATACCTGTGAATTTTGAGAAGAAGATGTTGACAGACGAAAATGTGTTGAGACACCTTTTGATTAGGAGAAAGTAGAGAATTGACCTAATTGATCTAATTAACCTAATTTCTAATCAATGACTTAAGCACCAATTGCTAAAATATTTAGACATTTGGATATTGGGATTTATTTAGGTTAATTAGAAATTAGAGCAATTAGAAATTTTTACTGTTATGGCGCGGTCTTTGAATAAAGTACAATTGATTGGAAATTTGACGCGAGACCCGGAATTAAGATATACACCAAGTGGTACAGCGGTGTGTTCTTTTGGGTTGGCAACAAACAGAAGTTGGAAAACCGACACAGGAGAAAGGCGCGAAGAAACAGAATTTCACAACATTGTTGCCTGGAATAAGCTCGCCGAACTTTGTAGTCAATATTTAGTAAAAGGAAGAAAGGTTTATGCTGAAGGAAGAATAGCAACAAGAAAATGGACAGGGCAAGATGGGGCGCAGCGCTCAACAACGGAAATAGTGATATCGGAAATGATTATTTTGGATAGCAAAAGAGTGGAACAGGAAGAAGGAATAACAGAGCCAGTCCAAAAAGAGCCTGTTGTTTCCGAACAACCAGTTGGTAAGCAAAAACCAAAAGAAGAAAAGTCGGATGTAAAAGTAGAGAGCAAAGAGAGAGAGGAGATTAAAGAAGAGCCTAAAAAAGAAAAACCTGAAGAGGGAGCTTCGAAAGAAGAGGTTTCTGCAGACGACATCCCGTTTTAGTACTATAAGACACAAGGATACTCCTTGTATAAGGATACTCCTGGATGAGGGCTTTATGACAAAGAGAGTTTTAAGAAGACAAAGGCTGAAGATTTCTGTTCCAAAGGAGTGTTTTTTTTGTAAGGAGAAGAAAGAACCTAATTTTTGGGATCATCAGATTCTTGCGCGCTTTTTGACAGAAAGGCGGAAGATTATTCCAGGAAGCATGAATGGGCTTTGTTTAAAACATCAAAGGGCGCTTGCTCTCCAGGTAAAATATGCAAGACATTTGGCTCTTTTGCCCTTTGTAGCAAGGGGATAGATGAGGAATAAAGGCAGACTTCTTCAGATTGTTTTAACAGTTTTAGCGTCATTTTGGGTTGGGTTCTACATTGGGACAAAAAAAATTGAGGTAGACTGGCGAGACTTTAGTCCCTATGCTGTTGTTTCTAGCAAGAATCCTCCTTCTGCAATAACTAATCTTGATTTTTCGCTCTTTTGGGATGTTTGGGGGAGACTAGAAAACAGCTTTTACGATAAAAGGAAGATAGACTACCAAAAAATGCTCAATGGCGCGATCGAGGGGATGGTGCAAAGTCTTGGCGACCCCTTTACTGTTTATCTTCCGCCTACTCAAAACGAAAACTTTAAGCAAGGGCTTGCTGGACAGTTTACAGGAATTGGAGCAGAGCTTGGAACAAGAAATGATCAAATTATAGTTATTTCTCCTTTGGATGGAAGCCCGGCTCAAAAAAGCGGAATAAAAGCGGGAGACGCAATTGTCAAGGTGGATCAGGAATTAACTGCAAACTGGAGCTTGTCCAAAGCAGTAGAAAAGATTAGAGGACAAAAAGGAACAAAAGTTACTTTGAGTGTTATTCATAAAGACGCGACAGAAAGCGAAGACATAACTATAACTCGAGATGTTATTACTACTAAAAGCGTTAGCGGGTGGGTAAAAAAAATCAAATATCAATCCCCGATTCAATCGGGGACAAATATCAAAAATAAAATAGAAATAATTGATGAGGATGAAAAATGCGATGGTTGTCCCAAAGTGGCTTATATACGAATATCGCAGTTTGGGGATGATACCAACAAAGAATGGGTTTCTTTGATTAACTCTTTAGCCTTACAAATACAATCAGATCTAAGCATTAAAGGCTTAATTTTGGATCTTCGTAACAACCCTGGCGGTTACCTAACAGATGCTGTTTTTATAGCCTCCGAATTTTTGAAGCAAGGAGATGTTGTGGTTAAACAGGAGGGGAGCGAAACCACAGAAGACTCTAGTGTAACAAGGCAAGGGTTGTTTTTAGACATACCACTTATTGTTCTTATAAATAAAGGATCTGCATCTGCAAGCGAGATTGTGGCGGCAGCTGTTGGAGACAGCAAAAGAGGAATATTAGTTGGAGAGACGTCTTTTGGCAAAGGAAGTATTCAGCAGGCGCACGAGCTTAAGAATGGCGGTGGGGTTCATATAACCGTGGCAAAATGGCTAACGCCAAAAGGAACGTGGGTGAATGGAAAGGGACTAAAGCCGGATATAGAAATTGAGTTGGACGAAAAAGCCCCTGAAAGGGACTTACAGCTTGAAAAAGCAGTGGAGGAATTGGTAAAATAGTTAAAAGTTCAAAGTTAAAAATTAAAAGTTACAGTCCAAAATTCAAAATTAATTAAAAAAACTTTTAACTTTAAACTGTAACTTTGAACTTTGCATTTTGAACTTTGAACTTACAATGTATGCGTAAAGTCATTGTTTTAGTCATACTTCTTTTAATTCTTTTAGCCTTTTGGAATCAATCTGGCAAGAAGGCTCCTTCTGTTGTTGATAAGCCTACAGAAAAGGTAAAAATAATCAGCGAAGAGTCAGTAGTAATTGAAGTAGTTGAGAAAGTTTCATCTTCTGTGGTAACAGTTGGTATAGAACAAAGAGTTTTAGATATAGACCCTTTCGATTTCTTTAGAAGGCCTCGGGGGAGAGATGTAGAGCAAGATATAGGTTCGGGTTTTATTGTTTCCAAAGACGGACTTATTGTTACCAACAAGCACGTAGTAGCACGACCTGGAAAGTATAAAGTGATAGCACATGATGGCAAAAAGCATGAAGCAGTAAGTATTTATAGAGATCCAGCCAACGACCTTGCGATTGTAAAAATAGATGCAACAGGCTTAACTCCTGTTGAAATGGGAGATTCATCGAACGTAAAAGTGGGACAATTGGTGGTTGCGATTGGAACGCCACTGGGAGAGTTTAGAGGAAGCGTTACAAAGGGAATAGTAAGCGGATTAGGTCGTGGTATTACTGCGGGATCGCCTTTTGAAGGATATGTAGAAAGACTTGACGATGTAATTCAAACAGATGCTGCTATAAATCCTGGGAATAGTGGAGGACCTTTGGTCAATTCAGAAGGACAAGTAATAGGTGTTAATACTGCTGTGGCATCTGGAGCTGAAAATATTGGCTTTGCGATTCCAATAGATATTGTAAAGGAAGCGCTTGAAAATTTTGATAAAACAGGTGGATTTATAAGGCCATATCTTGGGGTTGCTTACACTATAATTTCAAGAGAAGCAGCAATATTAAATGAAGTGCCGGAAGGCGCATATATTCAGCGAGTAGCAGAAGATACAGCAGCCAGCAAAGCAGGCATAAAGCCTGGAGATATTATCACAAAGTTTGATGGCCAAAAACTAAACGAAGAAAACACCCTTGCCCAAGTGATTGGAAAGAAAAAGGTGGCTGACAAAGTAACAATTACAATTTATCGAGACGGAGAGACCTTGACTCTTGATGCAACTTTGGAAACAGTACCGAACCAATAAACTATGAAATCCGAAATTCGAAATCCGAAATTCGAATATCGAAATCCGAAACCGCGTCAGACGCGGCGACGAAACCGCGTCAGACGCGGCGAAACAATATCAAAACTCGAATGTTTAAATGCTCAAAACGTTTTGAATTTTGAATTTTGGTCATTTGAATTTGTTTCGGATTTAGAAATTTGATATTCGAATTTACTTACGCATGAGATAATATCTTCCAAATCTCCTCCAAGTATGCTTTCTAGATTGTGCCAACTTTTATTAACTCTATGATCTGTAAGTCTGTCTTGGGGAAAGTTGTAGGTTCTTATTTTTTCTGCTCGCATCCCACGACCAACCTGTGTTGCCCTAAGAGATTCTATTTCGCCTTGTCTTTTTTCTACTTCTTGTTCCCAAAGTTTGCTTCTTAACATTGCAAAAGCAATCTCTCTATTTTGAGCTTGAAATCTTTCGGTTTGAGCAGTTACCACAATTCCAGTAGGCTTGTGTTTAAGTCGTACCGCAGTTGATACCTTGTTGACGTTTTGCCCGCCATGCCCGCCAGATCTAAAGGCTTCAAACTCTATGTCGTCTGGGTTGATGTGAAGTTCCAAGTCCTCAAGTTCTGGCAGGACAGAAACCGTAGCTGTTGATGTATGAATTCTGCCTCTTTTTTCGGTAACAGGCACTCTTTGAACTCTGTGAACTCCTGCCTCGTACTTAAAAAGTCCAAAAGCATTGTTGCCGGAGATTTTAACTACGTTTTCGTCAATTTTTTCAACAGAAAATCTTTTTTTTTGAGCGAACTTGTAATACATGTTTAGCAGTTCGTTTTTCCAAATTTTTGCTTCTTCTCCTCCTGTTGCACCTTTTACTTCAAGAATTACGTTTCTTGTGTCCAGAGAGTCTTCTTGATTTTTTTTGTCTTCATTCAAACTTTTAACAAGATCGGCTTTTTGATTTTCTAGACTTTCTATTTCTTTTTGAGCTTCTTCCAAAAGAACAGGATCACTAAGAAGAGTTTTGGTTTCCCCAATTTTTTTATCGAGCTCTCGAATTTGGATTTGTCTATAGTCTTGCATTGTTTTTGTCCACCTCGGAGGAGTCCTTCGTCCACCTTCGAGGTGTACGGATGTACTCCTCGAAGGTGTTTGTTAACTTACCTTACTGCCTGTAGCATTTCCCGTAGTGTCTTTGGTGGTTCTTCGACTTTCTTTTTACCTTCGATCTTTTTAGCTTTCTTCGTGATATACTTGTTGGCAATTTCTTGTTTTTTCTGAAATTTTTGGATTCTAGACGCCGTATCAACAAACTTTTGTTCTCCTGTATAGAAGGGATGGCATTTGTGGCAAAGCTCAACCCTTATGAACTCTTGCGTTGAACCTGTATTAAATCTATTTCCGCAAGCACAAACTACCTGCGCTGATTCATAGTATTTTGGATGAATACTTGCTTTCATAAGGTTATTTTATCTATAATAATTATAGACCATATT
>CAZPZA010000059.1:0-5424 GCA_964590985.1 uncultured Gammaproteobacteria bacterium | reverse complement strand
GTATTACTTAGGACAGTATTTTCGTCTACTGTTACAAACTTCTGATTCAGCATTTTTTCTAAGGGAACGTAGAATGCCCCTTCTAGGCGGCCGTACTTATTCCCATTTCTATAGGTCGTAATGCGAAAAAACTTGTAGTCTGGAAAATTTTCCGATTTTTTAATTTCAACTACTTTTTTTACCACCGTAGCTGTTGGTGGGAAGTCAGCTTTCTTACTGACTTCAAGAGAATTAGTGAATTTGCTATAAAGATTTGGTGATACCGAATAAATTATTAAAATAGCCAAAGCCACCCTGATGATATTAGGTAATTTACGTATGTAACTACTACAAGCTATAGCAGCTGAAACTAATATAACAAATAAAGCCAGAATAGGAGTAAAATATCTGATATCAGTTAGACCAAAGAAAGCCGCTACACAAAGCTGCAAAAAAATTGCAGCCATAATGATAAAAGAAATTCTTTTATGTGGACTCTTACTTAAAATGAAATACGATACTAAGACAAGTAAAACTTCTGGCAAAAAAGGGGATAGTTTTTCTAGATTTCTATTAAAGTAGGGTACATCTAATGCTGTTCTTAACTTAGAAAATAAAACAGGTAAGTAAAGTAACAGTTGTACAACAATAACGGTAATTACTGTGCTCACATAAATCATAAGTTTGGCTTTCCAAGATTTTAGTATGAGAAGTATTACAAGTATTATTAAGGGCAATTGTGCTATGGCAGATCTATGTAAAGTTGCTGCTAAAAGAAAAATAATAACAGCAATAATTAATAAAGGATAATTTCGTTTTTGATACCCAATAGCAAGCAAAAGGTAACTTAGATTAACAAAAGGCTGCATAATATATGGTTGCCACAATATATTTGACTGTGATACAAAGTAATCCCCAAAAGCAAAGATTGCAGAAGAGATAAGAGCTGGATATACACCAAAAAGTCTTTTAGCTAGCAAATAAATAATTACTATATTGGCAAGCTGGAGGAAAATATTAACCATTTCTAGAAAATTCAAGCTATCTTGCATAAAGAGGAACGATGCTAAAAAGTAAAAATAGAATGGACTGTTTCTTAAAAAGTAACGGCCTTCATCCCCAGGGCCGGCTAAAGGGAATTCATGATATTTATAAATATGATTAGCTACTAAATAATCTCTACTATTTTCGTCATGAAAAGCTACAAGGCTCCATTGATGTATTCTTATCAAGAAACTGACTTCCAAAAAGATAATTAAAACTAGCAGAAATTTATAACGAAAGATAAGAGAGTAGAAGTATTTGATTATATACATAAATAGCGATATGAATTATCCACGCTTTGACAAATTTTTTCTAGTTGATCTTTAGGATAGTAATTTTTTAGTTGAGGTAGGATATTCTCAAAACACATCTGCTTCTCCTCTAAAGTTAGAAGGTCAGAGTTACAAAAATTTATTGGACTTTGATATTCTTTGCCGGGTTGTCCTGATTGAAGGAGGCTGATGGCATAACCTTTTAAACATGCAATTTCTGTTTTTTCATCTAAAGACCTACAAAGATTAACTAACTCTTCTTCAGAAATATTAGATGGTAGCACAGTTATATTTGCAATAATGTTTTCTAGGTAGTTAGTTGGTGCTGTTCTAGAAGCTAAGTCGATAGCCTGAGCTAGATTGGAATTAGTCAGCTTAAGCAAAGTCCTTGCCATAAAAGCATAACAAGTTTTTTGTACCCTTTCATCTTGTTTTCTACAAATCCAAAACGGATCATCTTTGTTTATAATGAGACCATATTGACCGCTGCTATAGAGGTTAGCGACTCCATTGAAAACTCCAGAACTACAATCTACAAATTGTCTGTCATCAATGGCAACTTTTTGACAAAGCTCTATTGAGCTGTCAACAACTTTTTCAGGATTAGACCACTGTTGGGCGTTGTGCTGGTCAACATTTCCGTGTCCGATCCCATGGTAACACTCACCGGTTAAATTTAGTCCGTGTTTTTCTAGCTGAGTGTTTATGAGGACGCAAAAGTTACGAGCTTCCTCAAAGTTACCAGTTTGTTGAACTAAAGTCTCCATAAATCCGTGATAAAAACCATAGTTGCAAATGGTTATTTTGGGGCTAATTTCAAAATCTTTTTTATCTTTGAAAAGCTGATAAGCAAATTGACCAATTTCATGGACAAAACCGTGGCATGAGGCTCCAAAATTGGGGTTTTGTTCAGATAGTTTGGCTACTGCTTCAAAAGCAGCATCAGTCCCTTGAGAACTCAATATTGTATTGATTGCTTCTTCCTCACACTGAGTCTTTAGGCCATAGTCAGTCATATCCTGACAAGATTTTAATTTTTGTTCACCAGTGACAGTTGTTTGTTTTGTTTTGAAAGAGGGGAGGAGTGAATAGGCTATTTGCAACAAGATTATAACAGCTAAAACTATTGAAAATAGTTTTAAAAGCTTATTTTTTTTCATAATCAACTAGATAGTGGGTGACAATATTTTTGATACCTACTATCAACTGTTTGACAAATTGATTTATACTTTTCAGCACTGTAACGAAGCTGGATAAGCCTTACTACCCGGTCGTGGCAACCATTTCGCTCCTCCTCAGTTATAAGAGGGGAGCTACAAAGCTCCAGAGATCGAATATATTCTTTATCGGGAATACCAGCTGTCATAAACCCAGCCCCTAAGCCCCTAATACAGGCAGTTTGCAATCTCTCCTGCAAACTATGGCACTTATCAATCGCGTCAGTATAATCACTATCTTTGAGGATATAATAAACATAATAGGTTGCTAAGTTATCCATAGCATCTTTGGCATAATCATCTTCATTAACTTGTTCAATATAACGAGCAGCTTTTAAGAAATCATTTTTCTCAATCGACATAATCAAAGTTTTAAAATCATCATAACACGCATGTTTAAAATAGGATTTTTTTTGTTGTCTACAAATCCAGAACGGATCGCTTGGATTAAGGTTAAGTTTATACTTAGGATCGGGATATATACTAGCCAAAGCATTAAATACACCAGTTCCGCATAATTTTACATCATATTCGCTATTTCCTACTTGTTCACAAAGCTCCAGTCCTGGATTAATAATGGCAAAAACATCTCCCCAGGCTCGGGGATCACTACCATCAGTTACTCCATGTCCAATTCCATGATAACAAGCGCCTAATGTGTCTGTTTGTTCTTTTAATTTCTCATCAATATATTGACACATTCTTTCTGCATCTTTAAGACTGCCTGTTTTTTGCATCATCGCTTCTATAAAACCATGGAAAAAGCCATAGCTACAATAAGCAACTTGTTGAGTTACTGGGAAATCTTGATTTTTAGAAAACTGTTCGTAAGCTTCTTCACCCAGTCTGTGGGTATATCCATGACAATTCTCAGCAAAGACAGGTTCTGATACAAATAATTTAGCGAACAGATCAAAAGCTGGCGGTAGACCTTGATGTTTAATCGTTTGATCTAACTGTTCTTGCCAACATGAGACTTTTTGTTCGTCTGGAATCCCTGTCTGACAAGGTGTTTCTTCGTTGAAGTTAATATTACCCTTTTTTGCTGAAAGGGAGCTCCGTAGCTCGCTTTGACCTAAAAAGATCAATTCTATAGCTATTATAACTGCCAGAACTATAAAAAGTGGCCTAAGCTTTTTGTGGCTAATTCTCATAGGCTTGTCCTAAATATTTGTCTGCAATATTCATAGTCATCTTCAGGAAAAGTATCGCAAAAAGTTTGCCAGTCTTTTTGCTGGCCATTTTTAATAAATTCAGACATCTCTCCTCCTGCCCCCAAAATATATGCTCTTCTTAGGTCAGAAGGCAGTGCAAGAATAGATTTTGGTGGTGTAATGGTGGGCAAATCAGGTAAGGCATGCTGTGTAGAAACAGCTGCCACGCTTTTTAAACAAGCAGCCTGTAAGTCAATTTTATACTTGTCAGCTACACATTTTAACAGTGCCTTCTCGAGTTCCTCAGGCGAGGAATGACGCGCATTCTGAAAACCTCCCACTTCAAGCATGCAAGGAATCTGATGCTGCTCATCAAAAGTGGAGGCACAAAAATCTACAGGTGAAGTCTCTATATCTTTAGAAGGTCCTGTGGTAAGCTCGTAGCCAGTTTCCCCATCAAAACCTCCCAACATATTTGTGAATTCACTAAATAATCCAGTATAACAATTTGTTACTGTATTTATTGGACCCCCTTTTAATGTATCACACAGCTCAATGGCCTTTTTAGGATCCATAGTTTCTCTCATAAACTCATGTCCTGCACCGTGGTAGCAGTCGCCAACAGAAGACACTTTAAGTAAGGAGGAACAAAATTCGTAAAGTTCTGGACGAAAATTATAGCCCGCTCTAAGTCCCTTAAGAGCAATTTCTGCCTCCAAACCATGCTTAAACCCTCCTTCACAAAAATCTACACCCACCTCTCTTAAGAGATCAATATTTTTGGAAATACTAAGTACAGAGCTATGCCCGATCATGTGAGCTAGTGTATGACATTGATACATAGTGATTGCTTCCTGTCTAAAAGCAACTTTTGTAAGATCGATTGCACCTTGAATACCTCCTTCATTTATAATATCTACAAGTTTTTCCCTAATGTGTTCAAATACTTTTGGAGTTTCTGAACGGATATCGTTTAATTTAGCTTGAACATCAAAATGTTTATCCATTACTTGGTTAATGCGAATAAATTGCCAAATTCCTACTATAAAGATGGCAAAAGTGAGTATCGTAAGGAAAGAGGAACGTTTTAGACGTTTCTTCATCTCGGTTATTATCATACAGTGTCTAAAGAATTTGTGTAGAGAAGCTATTGTATATCTATTATATGAAGTATTCCTACCCTGCGGCCAGTACCATCACAGACATAACCATAAGCTCCTGCTCCCCAGTCTGTTTTGACTGTTATAGTTGTATTTGCCTTTACGGAAATGTCCTTTTGGAACATGCTTAATTTATGATCTACATTATCTTGATTGACAATTTTAAATTCAGTGCCTTTTTTTACTCTTAAGATTTTAGGAGTAGGACTACAGTTGGCTGTAGCGCTTGAAACTATTGTAAGAGTATCTACCTCTTGCCCTAAAGATAATAAGTAATCATTAGACTTTATTCTTTCTTCATCAGTAGCAGTAGAGCTTGGAAATTGTTTAAGTATGGACTCCACATCTATATCTTGAGGTTGGGGGCTAACTTGAGAAATATTTGTATCTCCAACAGTCTGGGGAAGGATTGGGGTTTGGGTTTGCGATACAGACTGGGGTTTGGAGGCTAAGGTTTCTTGGTAAATCTGATAGCCAAGGACTACGGCTATAACTGCCAAAACCACAATTCCAACAATCATTAACTTATTTCCCATACCCATTTACATCTTAGACACTTTTTAACCTACTTGTCAAGGGGATAAATTATTTTTTAAAA